>JABDFZ010000147.1:3679-6872 GCA_013286325.1 Bacteroidota bacterium
GCAAATGATTTTTAATTTATGCATTTTAATTTACGATTCTCTTAATTAACTTTTTATAACTTAATGGCATTCATTTTTGTTTCGGCGGGACGCCGATGAATAGTCGTCACCCGGCAGGGCCGAGCGACTGCTTTCTGGTTTTTTCTAATCACTGGTCACTAACCTTAATTCCCTCTTAATATCTCCAGTGGGGGTTTATTAAGCACACCCCGGCTGTTTAAAAGGCCGATGACTACTGTTAGTAACGATATTACGAAAAACAATATTACTGCCGGTATTAAATTAATCGTATACGGTATTTCAAAGCTGAATTTTGCCAAAAGCCAACTACCCGAAAGTGCAATAACAATACCCGTAAGGGCCGATAGCACGCCTAAAAATAAGTATTCTAAAGCTGTAATGGCGAATATTTGTTTGCGGCTTGCGCCAAGGGTGCGTAATAATACGCTTTCCTGTATGCGCTGGTATTTGCTGATTCTTACTGAGGCAATTAATACTACAATGCCAGTAATAATGCTAAAGGCGCTCATGAAACGGATGATATAACCGATTTTATCCAGGAGGTCATCAACTACATTTAAGATCAGGCCCAAATCGATAACTGAAACATTTGGAAACTTGCGTACCACTGCCTGTTGAAATTTTGCTGACGACTTTGCCGACGGGACATGGGTTAATAATACATGGAACTGCGGTGCATCTTCCAGCACGCCTGCCGGGAAAACTATCTGAAAATTAGTTTGAATCTTGTTCCAGTTTACTTGCCGCACACTGCTTACAATTGCCTGCATGCTAACTCCCTGTACATTAAATACCAAATGATCGCCGATTTGGATATGGGTACGTTTAGAGAAATTATCTTCAATGGAAACCGGGATATCCTTACCGGCCGGCGCATGACCAATCCATTCGCCCTTCAATATTTTTTCGGTGGGGCTAAGGGAATCGCGATAAGTAACGCGATACTCGTTAACAAAAGCATGGCTTGAAATTTTAAGCGTAGTATCTTTTTTTACATCTGCTTCAGTCTTACCGTTTATTTTTTCGAGCCTTATAGTTACAACCGGTACTTGTTGCAATACCGGCAAGCCTTGTTGCCTGGTTAACTGGGCAATATCTTTTTCCTGACTGGTTTGAATATCAAACAAAATCATATTCGATTGATTCCCGCTTGATGACAGCTTAACCTGTCCCATTAAAATACTCTGGATAAAGAAAAGTGTACAGATAAAAGCTGTGCTAAGCCCAATAGAAACTATCAGGATGATTGTTTGGTTATTAGGCCTGTAAAGATTGGCAAAGCCCTGACGGAATAAATAACCCCATGTGCTTTTTATAAACAGCCGCATCAGTTTCATTAAAAGCCAGGCTGTAAAAGCCAGTATCATGAACGCTATTAAAATACCGATAGTGAAAAATATGCTTGCCAGCCAGCTTCCCAATTGAAAAAAGGTAAATGTTATAATGAAAAGCACAATTAACAGATAAACCAACCACCTGAATGGATCGCGTACCAGGTTAACCTCATCGTAATTGATGCGGAGAGTA
This sequence comes from Bacteroidota bacterium, assembly GCA_013286325.1. Taxonomy (GTDB): domain Bacteria; phylum Bacteroidota; class Bacteroidia; order Sphingobacteriales; family Sphingobacteriaceae; genus Mucilaginibacter. Next base: position 5,228 of record JABDFZ010000147.1, read on the forward strand.
TTCAGTGGTGATATATTACGAATGGAGATCAGCGGCAATAATGCAAACAGTACGGAGATTATAATTCCTAGCAAAATTCCCTGCCCGATTGCCAGCCATGATATATCGGTGGATATGGTAAGCGGCAGAAAGTCTTTCATTACCATTGGTAAAATATGCTGAATAGATGTGCCCAAAACAGCACCAATCATCGAACCGATGATACCAATACCAATGATCTGGATGAGATAAATTAAAAATGCTTCGGAAGCTTTAACACCCAGGCAGCGCATAATAGCAATTGACGCAATTTTTTCGCGGATATAGATATGTATAGCACTGGCTACCCCAACGCAGCCGAGCAACAACGCAATAAAACCAACCAATGATAAAAAGCGGGTTAAATCGCCAAAGGAGCGGCCTGTGTTTTCTTTACGGCTTTCAATGGTTTCATAGTTCATCCCTGCCTTATCAAGGCTTGGGTCTATTGCCTTTACCAGCTTATCCATATTTACGGGCCGGTCATATTTATAGTAAAAACTATAATTGATACGACTTCCTTTTTTTGATAATCCGGTTTGCTCTAAATATTGCAAAGGGATATAAACAACGGGGGCAACGCTCGAAGATACTCCTGTTTGTCCAGGCGCTTTATCCAATGCACCTGCAATTAAAAAGGTAACATTCCCCACTTTAACAGAATCATTTACATGCACATTGAACTGCATCATGAGGGTTTTATCAACCAGTGCAGTTTTACCATTTTTAAACGCTGTGCCGGCTTGCACCGGTGTAGTTTCCAGGCTGCCATAATAAGGGAACCCGCCCTGCAATGCACGTACCTGCACTAACCTTGTTCCTTGTGTCCTTGGGAAATAGATCATGGAAACAAAAGCGCGCTCTTCCGATCTTTTATCACCCAATGAATCGAGGAGTGGTTTTATAGCAGCATCGGCAGGCTTATTGCCCGATACAACCAAATCGGCGCCAATAAGTGTGGCGGCTTGTTTGTTAATGTCATTCTGCAAGTTGTACCTGAATGAGTAGATAGCTACCAATGCCGCTATGCCAAATATTATAGCAGATATGAACAGGAACAACCGCGAACGGTTTTTCCTGCTATCCCGCAAAGCCATATCAAAAAGCCAGGGGATGTTTATTTTTCGTTTGGAGATGATAGGAGTAGTATCCATAATCGGGTTATCCATTGTTGGTTCTATCATCAGCAATCAGTTTGCCGCCTTTTATACGGAGAATGCGCTGTGTTTTTGCAGCCAGTTCCAAATCGTGCGTTACTACAACCAGTGTAGTACCTGCCTCCCTGTTTAAGTCAAAAAGCAGCTTTACTACTTTTTCGCTTGTTTCAGCATCGAGGTTACCTGTAGGCTCATCGGCAAATAAAATTCTTGGTGCGTTAGAGAAAGCCCTTGCCAAAGAAACCCTTTGCTGCTCGCCGCCTGAAAGCTGAGTAGGGTAATGGTGCCCACGATCGGCAAGGCCAACTTTATCAAGAAGATCAACTGCCCGTGCGCGGATATTTTTTTCGCCACGAAGTTCTAAAGGAACCATTACGTTTTCTAACGCGGTTAATGTGGGCAGCAGTTGGAAGTTTTGAAAAATAAAGCCGATGTATTGATTACGTACCTGTGCGAGCTGATCTTCTGAC
>JABDFZ010000148.1:0-614 GCA_013286325.1 Bacteroidota bacterium
TGTGATAACGAAACAGTAACACTTGAAGATGAGCTTACTTTTATAACCGGGTATTTTGAGCTTGAACAGAAAAAATTCCCCGGTTCAAATATCAGCTTAAAAACAAATGGGTTAACAGGCGATATAAAAATACCACCTTTATTGTTTTTGCCATTGGTAGAAAACAGCTTTAAACATGGTAAGCATAAACTGGAAGACAGCGCAGGAGTTGAGGCAAAACTTGATGTTACTGATAAGAATATTATTTTTACCATTAAAAACGATTTAATTGAACATTCTTCTCAAGCTTTGAAAAAATCTCCAGGCGGTATAGGTTTAATAAATATTAAAAAAAGGTTAGAACTTTATTACCCCGGCAGATATCAGCTTTTATTAAATGAAAATAGTGATCAATATATTGCAGAATTAACAATAGCCTATAAATGAAATGTGTAATTGTTGACGACGAGCCTTTAGCCCACACTGTATTGGAGCATTATATTGCCGAAACACCTGGCCTCTCTCTTGCAGCCAAATTTCGTAATGCAGTGGAGGCTTTTGAATACCTGGGTAAACATAAAGTAGATCTTTTATTTCTCGATATTGAAATGCCTTTGGTAAATGGTATTCACTTT
>JABDFZ010000148.1:624-6580 GCA_013286325.1 Bacteroidota bacterium
GCCCTTACCAATGCCCCTAAAACTATTTTTACTACCGCATATAAGCAATATGCTTATGAGGGTTTTGAGATGGATGCTGTTGACTATCTTTTAAAACCCTTTTCGTACGAACGGTTTATAAAAGCCATTCAAAAGGTAAAAGCTGAATCGGCTGTAACTAAAGAATCTATGGCTGATACCCTAACCATAAAAGACAAGCAAGAACTACTAGTACTAAAACAACAGGATATTATTTATATAGAAGGGTGCAGAGACTATGTGAAAATTATAACTCTCCAACAAACGCACATTACCTATCATACACTTAAAAGAGTTTTGGAAAGATTAAACCTGGATGTTTTTTTCCAGGCGCACCGGTCATACATTGTAAATAAAACCTTTGTAAACCGTATTCAGCAAGACACTATTATCCTTTCCAATCAAACGTTTATCCCTATCGGTCCGCTTTATAAAAAGGCATTAATGGCACACATAAACGGTTAAGCTGAAGCCAGGCTTTTTATTGCTCTTGCTAATATTTCAACCCCTTCTTCCAGTTCTTTTGGGTTTAAAGAAGCAAAACCAAGCCTGATGAAATTATTGGGTCGAGCCGGGTCGTAATAATAATCTCTGCCATCGCTGATAGTTAGTCCCATTGTAGTAGCTTTTGCAGCCACCTCGTATGGTTTTACCCCTTTTAAATATTCCATCCATATCGCAAAACCACCATCCGGAACTTTAAAACTCACATATCCTTCAAGTTTTTCCTGTAAAAGGCGGCATAGTATATCGCGCCTTTCATGATACATCTTGTTTGCTTTTTTCAAATGCCTGCTTATATCGCCGTTTTTTAGCAGGTTGGCCATTGCCTCTTCTAAAAGCTGTTCACCCTGTCTGTCTATAAGTTTACGGAGCCGTGTTACCTGTAAAATAAGGTTGGGTGGCGCTATCATAAATCCTATGCGGATACCGGGTGCAATAGTTTTGCAAAACGAGCCAACATAAATTACCGAGCCATAATAATCAATGCTGGCAAGCGGTAATATAGGGCTGCTTGTGTAGTGAAAATCATAATCGTAATCATCCTCAACAATGGCGAACTTGTATTTTTTTGCGAGTTCGAGCAGCTGCATACGCCGTTCTGAACTCAAAGTTACAGTGGTAGGGCTATGGTGATGCGGAACTACATAAACCAGTTTTATTTTTTTCTTTTTACAGATGGCTTCAATCTCGTTAATATTAATGCCATGCTCGTCAACCTGTACAAAAGCCAGTTTAGCGCCTGCCTGTTCAAATACCTGGTTAGCCCCATTATAACCCGGGTCACTTACTATTACAATATCGTTCTTATTAATAAGCGTTTGTGCAATAAGATATAATGCCATTTGCACGCCTTTGGTAATTAAAATATGAGCAGGGTCAACCTGCAGCCCGCGTGTTTCGCCAAGAAAACGGGCAAGCTCTGTTCTCAAATTTTCCGAACCCTGCTCGGGCCCGTACATTAGGTATTGTGAGGTGAAATGATACCTTGCAAAACGCCTGTACTCCCTTACTAACAGTTCAACAGGGGCAAGGCGTGTATCAGGGAAACCGTCGTTAAATACCAGGTTACGTTCCGGATCTTTTTTAAAAAGGCCCGGAAAGGTTACTTTATTATCAACCTCAAAAAGGGTTTTTTCAGGGGAAGAATAAACCTGTAAGCCGGGTTTTATTTTTCTTGGTGACACATCCGGAAGGTTCCTGGCCACAAAGATCCCTTTGCGCGGATATACGTCAATCCAGCTTTGGGCGTACAGTTCATCATAAGCAGCTACTACCGTTTTGCGGTGTACATTCAGATCAGCCGCAAGTACACGGCTCCCCGGCAATGCTGAGGATGGCTTTAAAGTACCCTGCCGGATATGACTGATCATGGCATTAGCTATCTGCAAGTACACAGATACATGCGAATTTTTATCAATGGTTATAAGACCTTTAGGAAATTGCATACTGGACTACCTTGTTTGTATTTTCTGGACTATAAAGATAGTCCAAATGGTGCATAAATTTACATCAGCAAATAAAAATCATTAAAAAACAAAAATAATTAAAGCCATGACACCAATTAATCAACAAAAAGCACCTGCATTATTGGTTATAATCGCATTTGCAACTGTATACATCGTATGGGGTTCAACATTCTTTTTTATCCGGATGGCCATACATGGTTTTCCACCTATGCTTATGGGGGCAGTTCGTTTCACTTTAGCCGGACTTTTATTAATGGGCTGGTGTATTTATAAAGGTGATAAAATCTGGGTTAAAAAAGATATTATAAATTCGGGGATAAGCGGAATACTGCTATTATTTGTTGCTACCGGTATAGTAATTTGGGTTGAACAAACATTATCAAGTGCAATAGTAGCGATCACCATAGCAGCCGAACCTGTTTGGTTTGTATTGATGGACAAAGCAAACTGGCGCATCAATTTTAAAAACAAAGCTATTATCTCAGGTTTGATTATAGGTTTTGCCGGGGTTATACTATTATTTGGCGAACAACTGGGTAAAACACTTGCTGGTGGCCATAATTCACCATCAATTTTAGCGCTTGCATTACTATTGCTTGGGCCAATTGCATGGTGTGGTGGTTCGTTATATTCAAAAAATAAAAGCAGCAATAGTCCTGCCCGTTTAAATACAGCATGGCAAATGATTATAGGTGGTTTAGCTTTTATACCAGCCAGCTTTGCCCATCACGAACTTAGCAGCTTTAGCCTGCACCAGGTGCCCGCACAGGCTTGGATGTCGTTGGGTTACCTTGTTGTGTTCGGTTCAATCGGTGCATATAGTGCGTACATCTGGTTACTGCAAGTGCGCCCTGCAACACAGGTAAGCACACACTCCTATGTAAACCCTGTTATCGCTGTGCTTTTAGGTATGCTGTTTGCCAGCGAACAAATCTCAGTTTTACAGATCAGCGGCCTGGTAATTATTCTTTTTAGTGTGCTGATGATCAATCTGGACAAATACCGTAAAACAAGCAAAGAAAAGGAACAGGCAAAACTAGTTATCAAAATTGCTGAGCTGCCTTTGAACAGGGAAATTTTGGAAGCCTGCTAAAATTTAATGGAATATATAAGCATAGCCTTGCCCCAACCGGCAGGACTACTTCATTTAATGCCTTTTAAAAGTGTGGCGTAATCAATATTATCAAATTGAAATTCTGCAGTTTTACTGGTTTTGCAGTAGCTAACTACCATATCGAAATTTTTAGCGTTTTGCCTTGGAACAAATAAGGAATACCGGTAAGGCCCTTTTTGCCCTTGATTCTCCCAAACTGCTATTTTATTTTTAGGTTCGATAATGTGAATGATAAGCTGTGAAGTAGTGGTATCGTATGCAGAATGTAACTTAAAGTTATAAGTATCCTTATTTGGTTTTTTTAATGCCATAACCGGGAAGGGAGTTGGGCCATCCATAGGCCAGTAAACAATGGTACTATCGGTAAGCACTCTTCTGCCGAGATTCCCCCAATCCGATGGAGCATAGAGATAATATTTCCCTTTATGTAAATAAAGCGGCAGCCACTCTTTTGGTAAATCCGAAAGGTCATACTTTTTAAATTTAGCAGGTGTATATTCTTTAGCGACTTTATAATTTTCCTGGTAGTCACTCTTTTCATTGCTGTCGGGTTTAAAATCCAGCACAGCTTTATAGGATGGGGATTGGCGGTTATGCTCGATATATACAACATAATAAAAGTCTTTTCCGGCTTCTGCTGATATTAGATCGGTATCGTTAACTTTTTCGCCGTCGACTAAAGTTTCGTGTATTACTTTATTAGCAATGGTTTTCTTTTTTTGCCCTGTACTGCAAGCAGCTAAAACGAACATTACAAATACTATTCTATACATAGAGATGGATTAGATTATACGTAAACTTACATAATTTCCACTTCCCTAAATCGTACCAGGTAATAACTAAAACAAAGAGACCTTTAATTTTATATTAAAGGTCTCTTTGTTAAATTGATTATTCAGGAAGGGTTGAACCCGATAATTATTCTGTTTTTAAACTTTTTATAGGATTAGCTAAAGCCGCTTTTACAGATTGGAAGCTTACAGTAAGTAAAGTTATTGTTATTGCCCCCAGGCCGGTGAACACAAATATCCAGCCCGAAATACTTGAGCGGTAATCAAAATGCTGCAGCCAGTTATGCATAAGGTACCAGGCAACAGGGCTGGCGACAAGCAGGGAAACGGTTACTAAAACAATAAAATCTGTAGACAATAAACGCCACAAGTTGAATACTGAAGCACCCAAAACCTTACGTACGCCAATCTCTTTTATACGTTGCTCCGCCATGAATGAGGCCATACCAAACAAGCCAAGGCAGCTAATAAGGATAGCAAGGCTTGCAAAAAATGCCGCCAGTTTACCTATCCGCTGTTCGTTGCCGAATTTTTTAGCGTATTCCTGATCAACAAAATTGTATTCAAATGGCTGCTCTGGGTTAAACCGTTTAAACACTGGTGTTATTTTATCTATTGCCTGGCTTGCGCTTACTTTAGGGTTTATTTTTAACAATACAGCACTTCCAGCCCCTTTGTTTAAGAAAAATACCGAAGGCTTAACCTGTCCATAGGGAGAATCAACAATAATATCCTTTATCACCCCTATAATCTTAAACTTATTGCCATAATAGGTTAAGTATTCATTCATAGGGTTTTTAAGGTTCATGAATTTTACCGATGCCTGGTTTATTACTACTGCAGCCGAATCGGTAAGAAATTCCCTTGAGAAATCACGACCTTCTTTAAATTGCCAACCAACAGTTTTTCCATATTCGGGCGATACCCCGGCTTGTTGGAAATCAACGCTTAAGTTAGGGTCTTTATCCCGCCACTCAATTGCGCTGGTACTTCCAGCTGCCGAAGTTGGTGCAACATCTCCTTCTGCCATAGCGATAACAGCTCCCGTTTTAAATAACTCATCTTTTACTGCCTCGTAATTTTTGTGGATATCCTGTGTGCCGATAGAAATAGATACCAATCCGTCGCGACTGTAACCTACAGGGCGATCTTTGGCAAACTGGATCTGGCGGAAAACTACCACAGTACCTATAATAAGGGTAACTGAAACGGTAAACTGCACAACAACTAATACTTTGCGAGGTATGGCAGCCAAACGCCCCACTCTGAAAGTACCCTTCAGCACTTTTACCGGCTGAAAAGATGAAAGGTAAAATGCTGGATAGCTACCTGCTATAAGCCCTGTAAGCAAGCTAAAACCGAGGCTTAAAATCCAGAATAAAGGTGAACTCCATAAAATACTCATCTCTTTATTAGCAACCTCGTTAAATAACGACAATCCTAATTGTACAAAAAGTAAAGCCAGTAAAAAGGCAATGGCAACACATAACAACGATTCGCTGAAGAATTGATATATCAACTGGCTGCGTAATGAACCAACGGCCTTCCTGATTCCTACCTCACGGGCCCGTTTTTCGGAGCGCGCGGTGCTTAAATTCATAAAATTGATACAGGCCAATAACAGCACAAACACCCCAATAATGCCGAACATCCAAACATATTGGATACCTCCGCCAATATTTTTACCATCTTTAAAATCATCGTATAAATGCCATTTGCTCATGGGCTGTAAAAAAAGCGCAGGTTTTTTTTTGGCCAGCACAGCATTTACATTACGCAACTTTACGTCTCTTATTTTTAATGAAACTGTAGCCATATCAGCATTATCAGCCATTTGCACATAAAGGGTAGTAAAGTTAGGGCGCCATGGTTCGCGCATGGATTTTATATCATTGGCATTATAAAACATTTCCCACGAACCTATAAAGCCTAAGTCAGCAAAAGTTGAATTGCGGGGAAAATCACTGTAAACCCCGGCCACTTTAGCCACAATCTGGTTATCAATTTTTAAGGTTTTTCCAATTGGATCCGTATCGGCAAAATAAGCTTTTGCAGTTGCTGAA
>JABDFZ010000149.1 GCA_013286325.1 Bacteroidota bacterium
TGTGTGCACATTTTCGTCGGTTATTTTAAAATCGGAAAATATGACCCTGCCTCTGCCATCAATCAGGAAGTTTGTCGGTGCACCAGTGTGGGCCGCATCTGGCAGGTTACCCGTTTTCTTGTTCTGGTCATTGCGGAGTGGTACAAATGTATATCCCATTTTCTTTACAAGCGGCAGTACATAATCATCTTCCTGGCTGCTAACATTTATTGCAACATAAGCAATGTTCTCAGTATTATATTTTTTCAATATTGCTTCAAAATGCAAAAACTCGTCCCTGCACGGACCACAGCTGGGAAACCAATATGTTAATAATACTATCCGACCTCGATAATCAGACAGCGACACAGGCTTGTGGTCAGCAAAATTTTCTAAGGTGAAGTTGCCCGCGTCCCATGCCTGCTTGTTTCGTATATTCCATATATCAGTATCAATCTTAGCACTATCGATATGGAGTTTTGAGGCATAGGTACGTATGGTTTGATATATGCGATCTGTCGGCTGTTTGCTGTAATACACCGCGAGGCTATCATACGCATCCCGTGTTTTATTACTGGCATCTGCTGCTTTTGCTTTAAAAAGGGCCAATGTTTCTTCAGCATCAATCATTGTTCCATTAACCTTGCTGTTGCCTAAGTTTACGTGTTTAAGCATGTCAGCAGCTTCGTCAGGTTTATTTTTTTCTAATAGTTTATCCGCTTCAACAAATCCACGTGCTACATTTAGCCTCTTTTTCCAATATCCGCGATTGATCTTTATTTCTAATACCATTCTCAAGGCTAAATCAAAGGCTTTATCTGGTGTGGTATTCAAGAGGTAATCATAATAATCTGCCATGACCGACCTGAACCAAGATGATTGTTGTTTGGAATACATTCTATATACCGCTTCATAATAAGCTGTTTTTTCATTTTTATTGAAACTGATGTTTGCCAGGTACCAAAGCGCCTCGATACCTTTTTCACTGTCCGGGAAACGGTGTGCAACATCAACCAGTAAGGAATCATATTTCGCCTGGTCGCCGTTTTTGAATAAAAAAGCATATTTAAAAGCGATTGCCGCATTTTGGGGATCTGCTTGTGTGGCGCGCTGCATGTATTCAATGGCAATGGATTTATCACCAACAAATGTTGCATAATATGAAAGATATTGCCATGCCTCGGCTAAGTTGGGGTTAAGTTTTAATGCTTTCCGCAGGTTTTCTGTGCAGCGAGGGTCGGTATGTTCCTCATATGTTTTTCCCAGTTCAAAAGGTACGATGGCCGATTTTGGAAACCTTTTTATCCATAATGCATAGCGGTTTTCAAATTCCGGGGTATATATATTCATGGCATTAATATAATCTTCATGTGCTTTCATATCATCCGGATTTTTTTCTACAGCCGCTATTAATTTTTTAATTTTTTGTGCCTCTTCGATTTTAAAAATTTCGAGATCTGTTTTTGCGATTTTAGTTTGCCCATACAATACCTGTGTCGCTTTAAGCGATAGTAGCAAACTGCCCATTATTAAAATCAATGTTTGTTTTTTTAACATGTAAATAGCACTTAAAAAAATAAAAGTAACTTAATGCACTGTATAAAGGGTATCCCATCAAGAATACCCCTTATATAAATATTAACAGATGTTATTCCTTACCCGAGCAGCTTTTATAAGTGCAGCTTGGTTGTGAATTCGGACAAGTAACCGGCGGTGCCTGGCAATCCGATTTGCCCGGACAATCATCATCCGTATTGCACTGATTTTTACAAGGACACCCAAAGTCCCCACCTACCACACGTTTCAATTGCGCACGTGTTAGTGTTTCAACACCGCCAAATGCCTGTGCTTTTAACATTAGTTTTTTCATAATTTTTTTAAATTTAATTTAATTGTACAAATAATACTACGCTGCATGAATGTACGCCGAGCAGCAGTGACGGCTTGATTACATGATGTGTTGTGCCAGACCTCCTTTCGTAATGACTGGGGACATTCCCAGTATGCGCGGTTTGTGTCCCTGAATCGGGACAGCAGACGGAAGCGGTATCCCAAGTATCCAATCGGGACAGGCTTCAATGCCATTTCGGTGTGTGGAGACGGACACCGCAGTGAGCGATACCGTTATTGGCGGATTGGTAGATAGTCGTACAGGCGGGGCGGCAATAGAGTGTGGTAGTGGTGACATGGGTTAGGGCTATTTCTTTCAAATCAGGGAATTACGCGTATAGGTTTTAGGTGTCCCCCCGTGCTTCTGTACAGGGCGTACAATAATACAGGGTTAATATTTTAAAGATAGAAACAAATTTTTTAATAAAACAAATTTATTCTAAACAATTGAGTTAAGGTATTCCCATCCCCACAAGTCCTTCTGAAATGGATTCGGCGCCGCCTGCCAGATATGCGGTATAAAATTATCCTGTGGTATAAGATTTCTGCAAGCAATAGTGCAGGATTCTCTATGTGAGACCTTGCTGAGACATAAAATATTATTTGTATTTCTTAAATATTATTTATTACATTAGTGTCAGACCATCAAGCCGTTATCACAATGTATAAATTATTTAAACTTCCTTTTTTATTAGGGACTATTATAACATTTGTTCTTGGGTATTTTCTATTCGATGTTTTAAAGCTTACCAAAACTTTCTCAAACTTCCTGTTAATGTGGCTTGTAGCAATAGGTGCGCTTTTTTTTCTTAATCTTTTATCTATACTAAAATATAAAGCTCATCAATCCGGCGAAAAACTTGGGTCAAGACTCGCTGCGCGCTGGGTAGAAAAAAAAGCTGTAAGTGGTCAGCAGGAACCCACTCCGGAACCAACATTCTTTCAGGAGGCTTGCGAATTGTCATTTATCGGTGAATTTATACCTACATTTTTCGCATTAATCCCCCTTGTATTAACAGTTGCGGTATTTAATAACTCCACCGATCATCGTTCACTCAAAATTTGGGAAACCATACTCATCGCTATATTAACATTCTTTTGGTTAAAATATCTGGAATCGGTTGGCAAAGTTAGAATAACCACACCCCTGCTACCTATTCCTTTAATTTGGTTAATATTTCCGATCGCTATCTGGATGATTATTAATCAAATGACATTAAAGTAACCTTAATCCATATTTCAATGAAAACAAGACTAATGCTTTTGATTGGCGGGATTTTTTGTATAGTAGGCGGATGCAAAAATATTTTTATAAAATCGGTCCCATTTGGTGGTACGGTTAGATCAGTTGAACAAGGCACTGTATCTGAATATGATTATTTTAGATTATCTCATGCATGTATAATACCATATGCCTATTATTCACAAAATACGGTTACAAACCTGATATCATCCATTGTGGTTCCGGTAACTAGCGCTGAATATAGAGACAGCTTATACGCTGCGTTTTTTAAAAAATACCCGGCAGATTCCTTTAATGATTATTTTAGTGGTTGGTTTGATACCATAAAAAATAAACCTTCCGTGTTTGTTTTGCTAAAACAAACCGATTTAACACGCGCAGACTTAAAAAAACTACTTATTGGCGCAGATACTCTTGAAAGAAACATATCAGGTACAAGGATAACCAGTCTTAGTGATCTTGACGAGAAAGTAAAGGGAGCTTTAGAGTCGGCAAGTATTTCTACCGATAATTCTGTTTTTATAGAAGAGGGTGGCACACCGGGTAATGATCATGGCTTCGGCTGGTTTCTAATGATATGCGGTGTGCTGTTAACAGGAGGGACTATTATTTCATTTCTTAATAAGATGGCAGGATAATATCCTCTTTTCATTTCCCGTTCCCAAGGGATCTTCTGAAAGAGGCTCTATTATAGCATAATCAAGTAGCAATGTAAACCGCCTTGTATAGTTCGCTCTATATGGCTATGAGGTTGCCACGCTATCGCTTGAAATGAAAAGTTTTTGTTTTTAATTTGTCTTGCGTAACCGTAAAAATTGTTGCGTCATTTTTGAAGGTCAGCTCAAAGCAAAAATTAGTATAGTTTTCGGGAGTGTCGGGTGTTTTGTTGCGGAACTCCAATAATTGAAAAGGATACGTTTTTCTTTTTCGATGTCGAGAATATTGGCTTTATCCACATGCGGCTTATCTGCCGGATTATATTTGTAAAGTATCGGACTACCTTTTCTCCAGTCTGTTGTGAAATCTCTCCCAAAAAAATATTGTTTTATAATTGCATGGCCCGTCAGGGCATCCCAAACTTTTGAGCCAGGAACATTAATCATAATCTCTGTTTTTGTTGTTAGATTATTTGTTGCCATTGTACGAATTTTAAAAAATAATTTGACTTTTTAGTACTGCTATACTATATCCGGGTTGATTTTTTTTATTTCGGTGAAGCATACGTAATCGCGCTGTATAGTTACGAGGTTGCCGCGCTATCGCTCACCATGACAGGTTCGTTTTTCCATAGAAAACCTGCTACCCGTATCTTCTTAAAGTGCTACCTCCGTATATGAATAGCTTTTGCCTTGCCCCAGAGTTTTTATCGATAGATGTGTTTTTTTGTTAATCCATACATAAGACGACGAGCCCGGGTGGCTGACCTTTAAAACCATACTATTAACAACGGTGCCGCTGGGTTCACGACTATCTTCATCGAAGAGGTATTCTATTTCAAAAGGAATGGAAACCTGCGTATGGGTATCCGTTCCGTAACAATCTAATTGACATTTAATGCCTTTTTTGAAAGGAATATATCCCAGGATGTCCCAGATACTATTATCGTCAAAATATCCTTCGCTCATTGCGGTTGTCTTTGTAGAACTTACCCCCTTAATTATATTATGTGCTTCGACCGAAGTTGGAAGGTATTTAATAAATTCGTATTTGGTAGATGGAATGGTTGCCAGGATATAGCGCGTAGAACCGGAATAATTATCGATCGATGAGTCTATCAACAATCTTCCGGGAGCAAACTGAACCGTATTGATAAAATCTATTTCGCTACGGGCAGTATCAATCTTTGTGACGTGATCCACAACAAATTCGCTAGTAACGTTTCCGGCGGTATCAAATGAAGTTACCTTACGGAAGGAGTGCTCCGGCTTTATCAGATCATACCGGATCGACTTATCTTTTGCGCTCAGGTGGATTTGAGCCCCTGCGGTTAAACCATTAATAGCAAAAGCAAATAATAGTATGCGTTTTAATTTAAAGTGCGTTTTATACATTTTGCTGCGTTTAATTTTTAAATAATGTTAAATGATCATGCAGCTAAACTATATTTCAACAATATTAAAGGCGAGACATTTCAACCTTTTAGTTTATATATTTAACTGATTGTTGTTTTTAACGGGGTTGCTGTTTTCTATCAGAAAGTATTTTTAATATTATATTGTGCCTTTGCAAATAGTACAGCGATATAATAGAGATAATAGAAAATTATCAATGGAAGATAAAAGGGATAAAATTGAAAAAAAAGGCTTCGCTGTTGGAGAAACTTGGCATGAGTCCTGTTGCTGCGAGGGTATATCTTTATTTTTTCTATAGTGCGGAATATTCTGCCACTTTTGATGAGCTGCAAAATTATTTTAAAGTAAGTAAAAGCGCTATTTCGAATGCTTTAAAATACCTGGAAACATTGGAGATGATAAACTCCGGCACAAAGGATGGCCAGAGAAAAAGGTATTTCACTATCAACATTGACGGAATAATTAACAGCGACTCGGCCATAAAAAAGATAGTGCTGATGAAAACCCTCTTTAAACAAATTGAAGCCGATAGAAAGGAGCTGATAAGTAATGACGATAAGGTAGCTGAAATAATCTCGTTTTACGATCTGTTTGAAAGTGAAATGGGTTCTATGCTGGCAAAATGGAAAGAAAGCCGAAATAATTTATAGTTCTTTTAGTTCTTTACAAAAAGAACTATGGATGAATAAATTTCCTTGTTATGGCAACAACGGTATTGAAAATCCTGATGACCTTGTTTTGCATACAGGTATTGGTTAAGCTTTCTGTTTTCTTCTTTATTAGTTATGAAACGAGAAGAAAGCAACTGGACAAATCATATAATAACAAGCGAAGCGCTACAAAAGCTACTGACTATGTATTGCTTGCAATTTGTGCCCTCTTGGTTACCTTGTTGTTTTTTTCTGAAAATCTAGAATATTTAAGCTTTATAACAGGGTTGTACGTTGGCGCCACGCTTATCCAGGTATATTTTCATCAATTTTCTGAGCCTTTGCCAAAGGAAAAATCGCCATCGGAACCAACATCTCCAATCAAGATCATGTCGTATGCTATACAGGCGTTTCCCCGAAGACCCTGGAAAGAGCTTTCATTTTTGATGGTACTCTTTTTATGGGGATTATATATGTTGCTAACAAAAGGGTTTGGCGTTTTTTAAGGGGGCTCCTACTTTTTTTCAACGAATTGTTTTAAAACTTCGAGTGTAATTGTCCAGTAAAAATCGATGTGTTTATAGTGAGATTCTGTCGGGAAATTGCTCAAATTAAGTTCTAACAGCGTATGATCCTCTTCCGGCTGTAAGGTAAACCTGATAAGCGTATGGTTTTCGGGCTGATCGGGCAAACGGGATATAGAGCTTAAATGGCTGTATTCCAAAACATGCTCTTTTACA
>JABDFZ010000150.1 GCA_013286325.1 Bacteroidota bacterium
TTACTCGCCCATCTGCTGTTTTGGTAATGGTGGCATTTCCTTGTTGCGCCAATTTTCCTGCTGGAGCTTCGTTTAATGCAATCTGCTGCCCGTTAGACAGTTGGAGTATAGCCTTTTGGCTGCCGGGTTTAATATCATTAGGTTTTTGCTGCGAGAGCAATTGAGGGGTTTGTTTTTTATGGAAAAGGAAATATCCACCTGCTGAAAGGAACAATAAAATTGAATCAGCTGCAGCAATGCGAGGCCACAAACGTTGGACACTTCGTCGGTTGCCGGGTATAGGCAATCGCGACCAGACTTCTGCCATTGCCTCATCTTCTGTTTGTTGTGAAATTTCAGGTAATCCTTCGCCTTTTTGCTTGATATACCAGGTTTCAAGTAATGCTTTCTCACCCTCAGTGCATTGACCGGCTAAATATTTTTTGAGTAATTTTTGTGCGTCCTGTTGTTGCATGTTCATAAAAGGCTGACATCGCCATTTATTACCAAGACAATTAACTTAAGACGAACAACTATATAGATGCGCGAAAAATTGAAATAATTTTCCCGCTATTTTACAAGGGTAATTACCGCTAAAGAAGAAGCATAAAGAAGTAGGCACCTAATTTTACACGCAGTACCTTTAAGGCATTGGTGACTTGGTTAGAAACGGTATGTTCTGAAATATCCAACTGTTCAGCAATTTCTTTATGGGATAACCCACTGTCCCGGCTTAAACGGAACACTTCACGCATTTTTTCGGGCAATGCGTCGATTTCCCGGTCTATCATAGCTCTAAATTCTTTTTCCCTGACGACCAAATCAGTGATGTAATTTTCCTCACTGATAAACTCTTGGATGGACTGGATATATTTGGAGCTTATTTTTTGGTGGGCAAGCGTATTGAAGACCTTATTACGGACAATAATATATAAGTAACCAGCGAAATTAGTTGTTTCGGGAAGTTGCGCCCGTTTAGTCCAAACTTGCGCAAAAAGTTCCTGGAGAATATCCTTTGTTTCTTCGAGATCTCCTAACCTTTTATAAATATGGTTTTGTAAAAGACGATAATACCGCTGATAAATTTCCGCAAAAGCCGCTTCATCGCCATTCCTCAAAAGGGCAATTAATTCGGCATCGGAAAGGGTATTAAGGGGAGTCATCGCGTATCTATCTCAAAACGAATGTACTAATATTTCATTGCAAATTAAATTGTTCCATGTGAACTGATTATTAACTTTTAATGGATTTAGGTGCCTTGTGTGCATTTTATGGCCGGAAAATGGTAGTTGTAGCTGGCATTTTTACGTTCAAAATTTATTAATCTGATTTTATTTGAGGTTGCCAACCTCGAACCAACCTCGTTAAAATTCCCATCCTCCCAACCTTTGTTCCGTCAGCCGGGCAGCATGTGCCGCCTGGTTCTTTTTGACAGTATGGAACTAAAGCAATTAACCCAAACATTACGGGATTCAGTTGAGGCAGGTGTAAATAACGCCATCTCTGCGACCGGCGAATTACCTGATCTTTTAAGCAAAGCCCAGGCATATTCACTTTATGGCCGGAGTAATGTTGACCGCTGGATCGACGAAGGGTTGATCAATGCTTCGCACTCCAAAGGGAACAGTTCCAAACAATTTATTGACCGGATCAAACTGGAGCAGGTCGCTGCTTCGAGTAACCGCATAACCTATCTGCCGGTGACGGAAAGATAGAGTATCTGCCGGACGGCGGATGCAAATAGTTATTTGACATTGGGGGATGAAGCATTACCCGGCACAGCGCCGGGAATTGTGTGCAGTTGCATTTTTGCAATGAGCCACAGGCAGCCAGTTTTGGCCAGGTAGTTACCTACGCATTAATCCCGGAATTGCCCTTTATGCTTACCACAACGGTATCGCATGGAGGGCTTTTTTATTTATAGGAGGTTATATGACTGATCTGCAAATTTCACCGCGCCAGTTGCGCTTTATTATCGAACAGGCTGCTGAAATGGGCGCTTGTTTGGCATTGACCCGGACGGGTAAACTGCGGCCATACCTTAAAAAGTCTGAGGCATTCAGAAAATATGGAAGGCCAAATATCGAACACTGGATCGAAGAAGGGCTGGTAACGCCCCGTAAGGATGGCGGGCACTCCGCTACCTGGCGCATTGACCGGATCGAGGTCGAGGCAATTGTTAAAGCACGCTTAATATTATTAGCATTATGATAACAAATCAACAAATAAAAGCCAGCGATGTCAAAGAGCAAGTCTCTATCGCAGACTTGCTATTGCGACTTGGGTTTCAACCCCAAAGAAATACCGGTAAGGAACTGCATTACTACAGCATGCTCCGTGATACCGACACCACACCGTCATTTATGGTAAATGATAAATTAGCCGTTTGGTACGATCATGGGTTAGGTAAAGGCGGGAATATTATTGATTTCGGCCTTCTTTACTGGAAAAACTTATCCTTTCCCGAAGTATTGGAAAAGATCGTAACCGTAGCCAATACAGAAATCATACCGTGTAATTTATCTGATAACAAACGGAAACGCTGCCCTGTAAAAATCCCACATTACGAAGTTGAAGAAATTAAGGATTTGGGAAATAATCCTGCGATCGCAGATTACTTAGTACGAAGGGGTATCTGGCAGGAGGCGCAAAACAGCCTGAAGGAAGTTTATTATTATGTGGAGGATCAGAAAAAACTACGCAAGCGCTTTTTTTCGGCAGGCTGGCAAAATGAATTAGGGGTTTGGGAGGTCCGTAATCCTTTTTTTAAAGGCTGCCTCGGCCATAAAGCGATAAGCTTCATTCCTGGTGATGAAAACCATCTGGCCGTTTTTGAAGGGTATATGGATTACTTAAGCTGGAAAGCTGAAGAACCGTTTGCCACCGAAAGCGTGATCGTGTTAAATTCCGTCAACCTGCTTCATTCCGCGATTGCGAAAGCAAAAGGTTATCCCGCCATATCCATTTATTTTGACCGTGACCATACCGGCCACCAGGCATCTAATGAATTTATAAAAGCCAACCCTTTAGCTGTAGACCGCTCATCTGCTTATGCAGGCTATAACGATTACAATGACAAGCTAACTGCCGAAGGCAGTTCATTCAGCCTGGCACGGTAACCACATCAACCCGTTTCGGGAAATTAAACATCCTTAATAATATAAATGAATGCTTAAACACGCGAGTTTATTCAGCGGTATTGGCGGCTTTGACCTTGCCGCGACATGGGTAGGATGGGAAAATGTTTTTACCTGTGAAAAGCATCCGTTCTGCAACCGCATCCTGAAATACCATTGGCCGGAAACACATCATCATGAAGACATATACCAATTCAATGCAGCTCCTTATCGGGGAGGGATCGACATCATCAGCGGGGGATTTCCATGCCAGCCATTTAGCTATGCCGGAAGGCGAAAAGGCAAAACAGATGACCGCTACCTCTGGCCTGAAACTCGCAGAATTATTACAGAAGTCCGGCCCGAGTGGGTCGTTCTTGAAAACGTTGCTGGCCTGTTCACCATTCTTGAGCCAGAGAGTTTATCTCAAATGGAAATCAAAACGATTGAGCTTTTTTGTAAGGACGGTGAGCAGGCCGCAAACTCCACCATTGTCCGGCTCCAGCGAAGAGTCATTGGAAGTATTATTTCAGAGATCGGAACAGCAGGATATTCTCTTCCCCGCTTGGAAGACGGCACACCAGTCGTTTTGTGTATTCCAGCTTGCGCCATCAACGCCCCCCACCGAAGGGATAGGGTCTGGTTTGTTGCCCACGCCGACTTCCATACAGATCGGCAGGACGGTGGTGGACCCGGAAACCCAGGAACTGACCGAAAGACCACACAAAAACGGCAGGAAAAAACAGGCATCGATCATAGACGGCCTGATCAAATTCACTTCAGCGAATGGTCTGATCCCAACAGTTACGGCAATGGACAGCACTTCGGCAACAGCGAAAATGCGGTCAACGCAGGTGAAGGAAGGCAGCATGCACAGCATGACCCTAACCAGGCTCATCGCTTTGCTGCCGACGCCTACGGCAAGGGACTGGAAGGGGCCGCAGGCAAAGGAGATCAAGGGGGCAACGGCGATCAGCCTGCCTGGTTCCATGAAGTTCCTGGCTGGGATGAATGGCCAGCTCAATCCCCGGTTTGTAGCAGAAATGATGGGGTTCCCCGCACAATGGACGGAATTACCTTTTCAAAATGGCGCACAGAAAGTATAAAAGCTTTCGGTAATGCAATCGTCCCTCAAATTGCTTTAGAGCTATTCCGCTCCATAGCAAAGGTTAACGTCCAATAAAAAAATAGCTTCCTGTTATATAGATAAATCCCGGTTTTTAACCGGAGTTATATAGTTACATTTTGGTTTTTATCCCCGCAAGATGTCCGATTGTCCGACAAAAATTCCGTACCTCCATTTGTGTCAGCCAATCGGATCTTGCCTTAAACTTTCGCTCCGTACCTCCGCTCAAGATTAAGGGGTATCGAAAACTCGCAACTCGTTTCCTCTGATGGCTTCAAAAAGATTTAAAGGCAGGCCGCTGCTTACCGAAGGCAAACGCACAAAAAAAATAGACGCCCGGTTCACCGAAGAGGAATACAAAACAATATTGGCATTAGAACAATCGCTGGGCATCCGCAAAACGGATCTCGTGAGGACAAGGTTATTGCAGAATGCACCGGCGGTTGTTATTAATGCCAGGGAGGTCATCACTCAATTGGATGCCATTGGGGCAGAATTGGGCAGGTCAGGTAATAACATTAACCAATTAGCACGCTATGCGAATATATTACAGAATAAGGGGGCCTTGTCCCCCGTGGTAGTTGAAAGGTTCAACATCCTTTTTGAATCTTACCTGGATCATCAAAATGAATTGGAAAAAGTATTGCGCCATATCATCCGCCTGATGGCACGCTGATATGGGGTTACACTGTTATACAGTTACTTGATTACAGGGTTACAAGTTTATGCGGATAGCCGGATATAAAGTTATGCCGATAGGCTGATAGATAGTTAGCCAATTATATGGTTATGCTGTTATACTGGTATAACGTTAGGTTGTTAAACTGTTATTGAGTGACATGGTTATACAGGTATGCGGTTATAAGGTTATATGGTTATAAAGATACTTTCCTCGGCCGCATCGTTCAAGGGCGTTAGCTACAATACGGATAAAATCGATAATGAAAAGGGCGAATTGATGAAAATCTCAGGTTTCGGAATGAACCAGGCATTGGATACGATCAGGCCCGAAGATTTAAAAAATTATTTAAAGATGCAGTCCGCATTAAACAAGCGGGTAAAACAGCCACAGTTACATGCCGTTATTTCCGCTGAAGGAAAATCATATTCCAAAGAAGCATTAACAGAAATTGCTGAACAATGGTTGAAATCAATGGGCTATGAAAACCAACCCTACCTGATCGTTTTTCATAAGGATACCGATAATAACCATGTTCATTTGGTATCAACGCGAATCGGCAGGAACGGGCGAAAGATCAGCAGCGGTTTTGAAAACATCCGTGCAATTCAAAGCCTCAATAAGATAATGGGGATCGATGAAAAGCATAATGTAAAACAGGATATAGCCGCTGCCTTAGCCTACCAGTTCACAACAAAAGCGCAATTCATGATGATCCTCGAAAGCCAGGGTTATACATTAAAGGAAAAAGGCGACCAACTGGAAGTCATAAAATTCGGCGTGAAACAGGATTCGGTTCCGCTATTGCATATTAACGATTCTCTTAAAGAACAGTGTGCAGCTAACCGGGCTAAACAATTGAAAGCCATCTTTAATAAATATGCTAAAGTTTACGATACGGCATTAAAGCCAGTCATGGTTTCAATGCCCGGCGGTTATCTGCAAAAGCCCAATGGTTACACCTCCGATTTTGCCGGATTTCTGAAAGCTAAATTAGGTATCACCTTATTGTTTCATGCGAAAGACAATAAACCGCCTTACGGGTATTCGGTTATCGATCATTCAGGGAAAGCGGTTTTTAAAGGCGGTGAGATCATGCCGTTAAAAGAACTGCTTCAAATTCAGGCAGGGTCAAAATATTATAAAGAAGATGAACCAGTGCCGGAACAGGAGATCAGCCAGGATACCAAATTGTACTATGCCGCTATTTTGAAAGCCGCATTATATAATTACCCGGATTTGGTGCAGGGCCTTTATCACCAGGGGTTAACCCTCATTAGGGACGGCGATGGTTTTACGATGGTTGACGAAGGTGCGCAGGCAAGAATACCCGTGGAGGAATTGCTAAACGAGGCAGATTATAATTACCTCGTTGAGCAGTTCAGCCGCCATGCCGGAACCGAAGAGGAAACCGAAAGGCAATATGACAGTATTCGTGGAATTAATATAGCCGATGACATCGACGACGAAGCCATTCATGGCCGTAACCGCAGGCGCGTAAAAAAAGCCCGGACAAATACACGGTAGCAAAAT
>JABDFZ010000151.1:0-2763 GCA_013286325.1 Bacteroidota bacterium
TAATATTCCGCAATCGGCATTCCGACTTCCGCACTAATCACTTATCCCCTTCTGTTCCTTGTACATGGTGCTGAAAGATTTATCAGCCACTTTCGGCATTTCCTTGTAATGCCCCCAGGTTTTCTTGAAGAAAGTACGGAGAAAAAAGTTTTTTGTTTTGCCGCTAAAAAAATCTGTCATTTTGCGGCTCAGCATACCTTTTTTCCATATAGCCCAGCCCCATTTTTCAGGCGTTGTTACAAGATGTTCTTTCACAGCATCCCTGCGGTTAAGCAGCAACATTTTATGGATCTCAATTTTAACCGGGCACACTTCGGTGCATTTTCCGCAAAGACTGGAAGCGTAACTTAAGTGTTTAAACTCTTCCATGCCGTTCATGTGCGGGCTTATAATAGAGCCGATGGGGCCGCTATAAGTTGTTTCGTAAGTATGGCCACCCACGTTCTGATATACAGGGCATGCATTTAAACAGGCTCCGCAACGGATACAATATAATGCCTGGCGCTGTTCTTTTTGGGCAAGCAGGTTAGTGCGGCCATTATCCAATAATATCACATACATCTCTTCGGGCCCGTCGGTTTCTTCCGGTTGACGGGGTCCACTTAATATGGTATTGTAGACCGTTAAGTTTTGTCCGGTGCCATGTGTTGCCAGTAAAGGCCAGAAAACATCGAGATCAGTAATTGAAGGGATCACCTTTTCAATTCCAACCACTGCAATATGTATTTTAGGGAACGAGGTGCTTAAACGTGCATTACCCTCATTTTCGGTTATGGCTATGCTTCCGGTATCAGCAATTACAAAATTGGCTCCTGTAATGCCTATATCAGCCTGCACATATTTTTCGCGAAGCAATTCGCGGGCTTTTTGGGTAAGCTGTTCGGGGGTGAAATCGAGCGGGGTGCCAAAATGCTTATTAAATAACTCAGCAATGTCCTCTTTTGAAAGGTGCATAGCCGGGGTAACAATATGATAAGGCTTTTGCCCCAGCAATTGTACAATATATTCGCCCAGGTCAGTCTCTAACGACTCAATATGATGCTCCTCCAGGTATTCATTCAGCTGAATTTCCTCGGTAACCATTGATTTTGATTTTACAACGGTTTTACCACCTGCTTTTTTAATAATGTTCAATATTTCGCGGTTGGCTTCCTGGGCATCATTGGCCCATATCACCTTGCCACCTCGTTTTTGAAAGTTGGCTTCAAACTCCGGTAATATCTTATCCAGGTTTTCCATCACCTTCCATTTCACTACGTGGGCCTTGCGCTTGGTGTTTTCAAGGTTGATGATCTTCGACAATCCTTTGTCGACCGCCGTTTCGTACTTACCAATATTATAATTGATAATGTGCCGGTGGTTCATGTCAAAAGCCTTCTCTTCCGAGGCTACCAAAAATTCTTCCGCAGTGCTTCCCATATTTGCGAAGTTAGGGAATTTGTTGATTAACTAAATAGCAAAAAGGGTTGATTAAGTTAAAATTTTTCATTTTTTAACTTAACCAACCCCATCACAATCAATCACCTGCCTGTGGTGACGAGAACTTATTTTTTGCCGTCCACCACAGGGCGTTTATCTGCATTTACCAAATCCCATGCAGTATAAAATACTAGCTGTGCGCGTTTAGCAAGTAAAGGGAAATTGATTTTGCTTACTTCATCACCTAAACCGTGGTAATCGGCATGTACACCGTTAAAGTAGAAAATGATTGGAACGCCATGCTTGGCAAAGTTGTAATGATCAGAACGGTAATAAAAACGGTTAGGATCATTCGGATCATCGTATTTATAATCCAGGTCCATTTTGGTATAAGTGTTATTGGCATTATCATTTATCTTATGCAGATCGGTACTTAACATAGATGAACCGATAACATAAACGTAATTGGCAGAATCTGCCTTACCAATATACTCTGTGCCTACACGGCCGATCATATCAATATTTAAATCAGTAATTGTTCTTTCTAAAGGAATAACCGGATGATCGGTATAATACTCAGAACCTAACAGGCCTTTTTCTTCACCAACGTTGCCTAAAAACAGGATGCTGCGGCGCGGACCATGGCCATCTTTTTTAGCTTTTGAAAATGCCCTAGCAATTTCAAGTATACCCGTAGTGCCAGAACCATCGTCATCGGCGCCGTTATTAATATGATCACCTTTGGTGCCTTCCGGTAACATGCCAATATGGTCGTAATGTGCTGAGATCACTAATACTTCATCCTTTAATTTAGGATCGTTGCCCGGTAAAAAACCTAATACGTCAACTGCTTTTACCTCTTTGCTTTCGGCGGCGTAAGTTGTAGCAATATCGGTTTTAATAGTTTGTGTTTGCGGTGTTCCTGAGGCATCAATAGCGCCTTTTAAATCTGCGTAGGTTTTGCCTGAGTTTTTGAGTAACTCGTTAGCTACATCTAACGTAATGTTATAAACCGGTGCAAGTACGGGGGCCGCGGTCTCTGGTTTGATAGATAATTGCCCTCCGCCAATTTGTCCGCCAAATCTTTTAAGAATGTTGGCAACATTAGGGCCTGCTGCTAAAATTAAAGCAGGGTTTTTGCTGCGTAAAAATTGAAGGCGTTTTGCACGGGCAGTGCTCCAGTCTGATTTTTTGTCTGTGCCACTTACTTTGTAAATACCATTAGTAACGGGTTCGCCGTCGTTAATAAATAATACCACTTTGCCGGTTATGTCGGTGCCTTTTAAATCGTCATAATTGTCTGCACCAATTCCGTAACCTATAAATACAATATCGGTTGCTGTA
>JABDFZ010000151.1:2773-5393 GCA_013286325.1 Bacteroidota bacterium
CTGTTATAGCCACACCGTTACCACTACCGCATACCAGGATGCCAAAATCAAAATCACCGCTGGTAAAGGTCTTTCCGTTTACAGTGAACGAACTTACTTTAAACGAGTTTTCAACCAGTGGGACATCAAAAAAATACGAGCCGTTTACAATTGGCTGCAAGCCTAATGATTTAAACTCGTCAACAATGTAATGTGCTGCTTTGTCAGCGCCAGGTTTGCCGGTTTCACGGCCTTCAAATGCGTCCGATGCAATAATGCTCAGGTGTTTTTTAGCCAGATCGGCGCTAATGATTGGGGCATACTTCATTGCCGTAGGGTTTTGCTGAGCGCAAGCCCCTGTTACCAGGCCAATGGATGCTAAGGTTAGTAATACTTTATTCATAATTTGGTCAGTTTGTTTTTAGTTTATGGTTCATTGTTGATGGTTCATAGCCAAAATATCAGTTTGATGTTTAACTAATCTCTGGCCTCCAACCTCTAATCACTCAACACGATATTTTGTTCACCCTATTTGCGTGCCGCCCGCCTTCAAATTTGGTGCTTAAAAATATTTCTACAATTTTCTTTGCTTCCTCAAGGGAGATGTGCCGTGCCGGGATACAAACAATATTTGCATCATTATGGCTCCTAGCTCTGTCTGCTAGTTCTTCGTTCCAGCAAATAGCTGCACGAATGCCCTGGTGTTTATTGGCTGTTATAGCCACACCGTTACCACTACCGCATACCAGGATGCCAAAATCAAAATCACCGCTTTCCACAGCAAGAGCTACAGGATGGGCAAAATCGGGGTAATCTGCCGATGCATCCGAGTAGGTCCCGAAATCTTTAACTTCTTTTACGTTTAGTGAGTCAATTAAGCCTTGTTTGTAGTCAAAGCCGGCGTGATCAGCGCCAATGGCAATCTTTAGCCCTTCGTTCATAACATCAAATTTAATGATTATTGTAAGGGGCGAAGGTAAAATTTTTGTTGGAAAGTAATATATGCTATGCGAATATGCAAATCTGTAATTCTTGCTGAGAATTATGTTGAACCGTTTTTAAACAGTTTCTAAGAAACAATACATTGATTGGCGATATGCTTTCTTTTAATTTTTAATCGGGCGATAATGGTAATTTATCAATAATTTTTTGATATTCAGATAATTGGTTATTAATAAAACCAGATATACGATAAAGTTCTTTCCCATTTTGATCTATAAAAATGGTAACTGGAATAAAAGAAAAATTATATCTAGCTTCAATTATATCTAGATCACTTTTGTTCGCAATGAACTGACTCCATTTCATCTGTTCCTTTTGTAAAGCTTTGTACCATTCAGTCTGGTTTTCATCTATTGATATGCTTACAATATTTAAACCTTTGGATTTATATAACGAATCAAGCTTTTTAATGGTAGGTATTTCTAACCTGCACGGGCCGCACCAACTGGCCCAAAATACTAGCATATTGGTTGTCTTTATATTAAAAACAGGTTTAATATCCCCCTTATCATTTTTTAATTTCCAACTGATATCAAATTTTTGATACGGATCAGGCCGGTTATTCAGATAAACCTGAAATTTCTCTCCAATAATTGTTTTTTTAACACTACTATTAAATGTTGATACCAATGACAAAATATCGGATTTTGAGTAACTTCCCCTATTAGGATATAACCGAGATAATAGGAAATAAGAATCAGGATTATTTTGAATTATATTCCGAATCTTTTTGATTTTTTTTAGTTTTTCATCCGAGGTTAAGCCTTGGATATTGCCAAAATCTTCCAGTTGATAACGCATTGAAAGTACGTTCTCATGTCCTGCCGTTAAAAACAAAAAGTGATTTAAGTTATTGTAATCACCAGAAACTTTAACAGTGTCTGAATCTAAAATGAATGCGGTTCCACCATACCTTTTTTTATCGGTAGATAGTACAGTGTTTGTAAATACCAACACTGTTCGGTCGTCGTATTTTTTAGTTATTGATAATGAAAGCTCAGGGTTCTCTGTTTTATTTACCGGAATTGAAAACACAAAATTACCATCCCTTACATTCGAAGAATCCTTTAACTCATGAGAATATGCCCCAATAAGATAAATTTTTTCAGATGGGTAATTTTTAACCCATCCAATTAAAATATTTTTGACTGGTTGTGCATAACATGAAATTCCTAAACAGCATATTACATACGTGTATATGAACTTCATGTATTAAGTTTAAAAAAACTTAGAAAGAACCACATCTGCTTTGTCCGCCATTACTGGATAAAGTGGTCCCTGCTGGTGCTGCATCACAATGGCAAACAACTTGCCACGTAAAAAATCCAGGCAAAGCATCTAAAGTACAATTACCATGTTTTGTAATACCAGTATTCGGATCAAAAACACTGCACGAAGAACCTACCCCACAACCCATACCACTACTCGTCGGCATGTTTCCTCCCAATACATCTCTCAATTGCTCTCTTGTAAGCTTTTCTTCAGCGCCGAATTGCAGTGCTTTTAATTGTAATTTTTTCATGATTTTTAGATGGATAAAGTTTTAAATTTTACTAAAACTAAAAATAATAACTGGCTTCTTCACTATTTGGAAAAAGTTTTCTTCTGTTTTTGCTCTGCGAAATTTTTCTTACAAAAA
>JABDFZ010000151.1:5403-6371 GCA_013286325.1 Bacteroidota bacterium
TTATGAGCGACTTTCGTCTGCAATGGCATTTCAAGTGCCTGAGAAACGCCCTATAACATTTTCAAATTGTCGTTTTTAAAAAGCATCTAAAAGGCTAAGGTAAAATTTACTGGAGAGAAATATATTATGTGAGAATGTGCAGATATGCAAATATGCGGATGGAAAAGAAAGTGTGCGAATGTGCAGGCGGAGAAATTAAGAGCGATATGTTTGTATGCAAAATGTGCAGATATGCGAACATAAAAAGGCATTCGCATATCTGCACATCCGAAATCCGCACATTAATTAAGCAGCTAATTCCCTGGCAGCGCGTCTTCTTTCAACAACACCAGCAACTATAATACTCAGTTCATATAAAACAAGCAATGGTATGGCTACAACAGTCATAGTGAGCGCATCAGGTGTTGGTGTAACTACTGCGGCAATTATTAAGATAATTACTATGGCATAACGCCTGCTGCTGCGCATCAACTTTGGCGTTAAAAAGCCAAGGCTTGATACTATATAAACCAAAATAGGCAATTGGAAAACCACCCCTGTAGCCAGGGTTAATGTTGATACCGATGAAATATAAGAGTCGGTAGTAAACAGGTTCTTGATGGTTGGACTAACTATAAAACCTGCCAAAAACCTGATAGATAATGGTGTAATTATAAAATAGCCAAACATTACCCCCAAAATAAAAAGGAAAGAGGCATAAAACACAAAGCCGGTTGCAGCTTTTCTTTCCTTTTCGTGAAGGGCAGGTTTAATAAATCGCCACAACTCCCAAAACAGGTAGGGTATGCCTAAAACAAGCCCTATCATTAAGGATGAATTGATCTTCAGCGTAAATTGCCCGGCCATTTCTGTGTTGATCAACTCAACGTGGATGCTATCCACGCAAAAATCCTTGGCGCTAAACCATGCCGGGATTAATCTTTCAAAAAACTTACCCATATCACACATCATCCTGTATGCCCAAAAAT
>JABDFZ010000152.1 GCA_013286325.1 Bacteroidota bacterium
AACATCAGTTTTATAAGTATGGCCATTAAATTTAAATGATAACGGCCCAATCTCATTTTGCCCAACCTTTAATGCTTCTAAGTTTACACTAAATGACGATTCCGAGGCTGTGAAAGTTGCATAAGAGTTTATTTTAAATTTGTCAGCCGGGAGATTAAAGAT
Source organism: Bacteroidota bacterium (assembly GCA_013286325.1). Taxonomy (GTDB): domain Bacteria; phylum Bacteroidota; class Bacteroidia; order Sphingobacteriales; family Sphingobacteriaceae; genus Mucilaginibacter. The sequence goes on from JABDFZ010000152.1 coordinate 163, forward strand.
CTGCTTGCTTAATGTATCTGAACTAAAGGATACATAAAAATTTTGGCCCAGGCGTGGCTGTGGAAGTGATAAATCAAGCTTAAGGGTTTGAGAATAACAGCTAACCGAGAAAAACAAGGTAATGAAAAAAGAGACTGGTTTCATTATATATTGGTAAATTGGTTAAGGAACATAAAAGATATAATGAGTCTCAATTTAGCAATAAAATTATATTAACTTCCATTTTCAATCCGCTTATTGTTTGCTGTACTGCTCATCTGTTACCTGCTCCATCCAATCAACCGGCGAACCATTAAGCTTTTCCTGGATGGCGATGTGGCTTATGGCGGTGCTAGCTGTAGCTCCGTGCCAATGCTTTTCGCCCGGAGCAAACCACACCACATCCCCTTGATGAATATTTTCAACCGGCCCGCCTGCACGTTGAGCCCAGCCGCTACCTGCCGTCACTATAAGAGTTTGCCCAAGCGGGTGAGTATGCCACGCTGTGCGCGCACCCGGCTCAAAAGTGACTAATGCCATAGCAACACACGCTGGCTCCGGTGGACTAAAAAGCGGATCTATCCGTACCGTTCCTGTAAAATATTCTGCTGGCCCTTTTCCCGAAGGCTGTGAGCCGATGCGTTTAATTTCCATATCTTTAATTTGAATAAGATAAAGATACGGCTGCAAGCTTTTAAAATCTCCCCTTAACAGAATTAAAAAGCTTAACCCTGTTAAAAGTTCCTGTGGGGCCGTATGATTCGAGTTTCAGAAATTCGTGAATGTTCTTACTGATCCAGAAATAGTCGTAATTATCCTTGTCATAGGTTACTTTAATTACCCAGCAATCAATCTGTGTATTGTTAACTGCATTTAGCTTTTCGGTTCCGGTTACTTCAATCAAATGATATTCTGGCGGATATGCCAGGCCCGGTTCATAAAAGTTAACTGCCATTTTTTGCCCGATATGCTTAATTGGCAAGGCACATAATGTTTCTACATTAAGTTCTGAACAGTATGGGAAATTATTGGAAAATGAGAATTCAAAATCAGCCTTGGTATTGTTCTTAATCGTATCTGATCCTTTAACTCCGTTTTCGCTATAATCATAAGCTTCTATACCGCTTTTTATTCTTTTGGTATAATCGTATAAAGTCTTAAAATTTTGCCTGTCGCTAACGGTATAAACATATTTGCTCACGGTTGAGTCGTTATAATGCCTGTATTGAATAACGATAATAACATCTCTGCCATTTATCCGTCCGAATTTCAAAGTCCTCTCTCCTATTGATTGAGATGTAATTGCCTTTGTTTTCCCATCTGTTGTATAAGCCAGAAACTGGCTTGTACCCTCTTTTAGGTAGTCTGTCAGTAAGTTGTTTTTATTTACACTGATGGTATCAACCTGCGCAAAGCATTTAAAACCGGATACAATGATGCTAAGGAATATAACCGGGACTAAAATTGAAAATTTCATAACTGTGCCGTTTTGTGCCAAAAAAGATTGCTTTAAATAATTATTATAAGTTGCGTATTAAAGCCTGTTCCTTAAAAAAAATTCAACGGATGTAATGAAATACTTAACGGTTGCATTAAAGTCCGATGTCCCGGCAGTATTGTTATTATGGTTGTATGCTGATTCTGTTTACAGGGAATGTTTATCGTAACACAACAAACACATAACGAGCTGTTAACATTAATCCGGTAGGTTAGCCTTTAATTATAAAAAATAACCTTTATGAAATTAAAACATCTATTTATCCCTTTGATATCAGTATCATTCCTGATATCCTGTCAAAAAGGAGCAGTAACTCCAAATTCAACATTCCAGGCTGCAAATAAGGAAGTTCTTGCTGGTAACACCAGGTCACTTGCACCAACTCAAACATTTGATGAAGACTTTGAATCAGCCTCAAAAACAGGTTATGCAGATGGTAATGTAACTTTCAGCAGTGGATCCTGGGATCTTAATGATGCTTTAGTTGGCACCAGCAGTTCGGATGCAAAATCGGGCAGTCATTCAATCAGGATTCGTAATACAGGTACTTTGGGGATGAATTTTGATGTAAGCAGCGGCGCATCAACTGTAACTTTAAGCTATGCAGTTTACGGTTCCGATGGTTCATCGGCTTTCGGCCTTTGGGTATCCTCAGACAGCGGCAGCAGCTATACACAAGTAGGTTCAGCAATAACCGCATCAAGCACCACCCTGAGCACAGCTACATTTACAGTTAACCAGTCTGGCACACTGCGTTTCCAATTAAGGAAATCATCAGGCGGCGCTAACCGTATTAATATAGATAATTTCACCATCAATAGTTTCGATGATGGTTCGGGCGGAGGAGGCGGTGGCTCAACGGGCGACAATACCAATATGCTGTTAGGTAACCCAAGCGGTGCAACTACCAGCATAGCCAATGCCGATAATTATCTTTATGATCAAACTTATTATATAGAAAGCTACAACATGGATAAAGGTGAACCAAATTGGGTGAGCTGGTATGTTGGCAGCACATCGTTAGGGTCACAAAGCAGGGCAAATGATTTCAGGGCCGATACCAATTTACCGGCAGGATGGTACGAGGTTGGCGCTACAAGTTACTCAGGTTCAGGTTTCGACAGGGGCCATAACTGCCCAAGCGGCGACCGTACTTCCACAACTGCAGCAAACGAGGCCACTTTCCTGATGGATAATATGATCCCGCAGGCACCAAGGAACAATGAGCAAACATGGGCTAATCTTGAAGAATATGGCCGCTCACTGGTAGCAGCAGGCAACGAGATCTATGTAATTATGGGTAGTTACGGTTCAGGTGGTACAGGGTCAAGCGGTTCGGCAACAACAATTAACAGCGGCCATGTAGTTGTGCCTTCAAATATCTGGAAGGTAATTGTAGTGTTGCCAAATGGCAATAATGACCTGAGCCGCATTACTGCATCAACCAGGGTAATTGCTGTAAATACACCTAACATCAATACAATCAGCACCGATTGGACGCAGTATATAACCACTGTAAAAGATATTGAAACAGCTACAGGTTATTCTTTACTTACCAGCCTTCCGGCCTCGGTAAGGGCAGCTCTGGAAACAAAGAAAGATCAGGGCACTGCGATGTAGACATATCATTTTAAAAAAAGAAAAGCACCGGTAAGTTATTTACCGGTGCTTTTCTTTTAAGCTAAATCTGCCCTACTTTTTCTTTTTATTCATGGTATCATGAAGTGTAATTAAAGGCTGTATCAACCCGTATATATGACTTATACTATCCGGGTTTAAGGATGGCACAGATGATGAATGACAGGTGAAACAAGAATACTTAGGTTGCTGGAAATAAGTTTCCATCGTGCTGTTGGCAAGTACACTTGTACCTATTGATACCCCCGGCGCTGTTCCGTTAAGGCCATAAACACCACCTGTTGGCGCGGCGCCGCCTTGTGTCCAGGTAGCTCCTATTAAAAGATAATTCTTCCTTACGTCATCATTGCTTAAAAACCCGCGGATCACATTGTTAATGGATATAATTTCGCTGTTTGATGCCGCCGAGCTTTTATCCTCCTGATTGGTAACAGAGTCTTTTGCGCTTCCCCATGGCAATGCGGCAAGGGTGTTGCTTGCCGTGATGGTAAAGCCCGAATCTGCAGTAATGGTATCGGTGGAGTTAAAATTCTTATCAACATTCGTCATGTGCGAAACATTATAAGCCGGATCTAAAGCGTTCGAGCTAAACAGCCAGTTCTTACCTGTATCCTGCGGCACTGTTTTTACCTTTTTATTTACATCCAAATATTGGTACAGCGCGTTTGGTGTATTGCTCTGGTGTTCAAAGGTTGCCCATATCATTTCAGGGTGATTTGCAGCGCTGCCAACTATATGTATACCTACCAATGCCATTTTCACAGTTTTTTCACCATTTGGAACCCACTGTTTTGGATTAGTAGTGTTATAAGTAGGAATTATTGCCATTACGGTTACATAATCGCCAGGGTTTGGAAGGCTGCTGGCCTCAACCCACGATGTTTTAAGCTCCATAGCAAGGGCATTTGAATCGGGCAGCGTAACGTTATGAGCTTTTGCATAAGTAATAATACTATCCAGTGCCCCCTGTGTCGTAGGGAACTCGTTAGAGGCTAACTTACCATTTTCTGCACCGGTTAAAAACCAGGCATACACATCGTTTACCATAGTTAAATAATAAACCAGCGAACCATTTTGCGCCATCAGGACATCACCTGTTGCCTGCCCCGCTTCCGACTGCACCTGGTTACCCGCAGCATCGAGGAATACCGACCTGTCACCTACTGTAAACTTTTCAACTATATTTTTTTGATTGAGTTTATGACGGATAATTGCCTGCGGATGGTCGATAGCCTTACCGTTCTTGTCCAGAAAGACAAAAGCGCCTTTAGTGTCGAGGCTCACATGGTCAACTTCAACCGGGCCATTCGCTGCTGCGCTTTTAACCAATGCCTTGGTTTTGGGGGCTGGCTCTTCAACTTCAAGCATCCTCCCTAATTTATCTATAATAACAGGTAACCTGTTTGGGCCGTCTTTAGTTATATGGCTTGTCATTCTTAAAGCTGAACTACCGGTATGTGGCTGCAATCTTCGTTTCTTGTCAGCGCCTTCAGGTAAAACATCGTAAAATATAGGCGATTCCAATACTGTGTTACCGCTTCCATACTTACTACCATTCGGTGATGTAAGCCACAGAAACATATTTTCAGACCATTGATAAAAATCGCAATTGTTTTGGTGCGGAAAGGTTACACTATTGGCCGGCAACACCAATCCGTTAGGTTCAGCTTTACCGCTTGCAAACCACGTATCGAAGGTGGTTTTTGTAATTGTACATGAGGCTAAAACATCCTGGGGGAGTGTAATTTTGTCGACAACGGGGGTTGGTTTACATCCCCATAGTGCACAGCAGGAAATAATCCCGGCAATAGCTTTGATTGAATTGTTCATGATTTTAATAGTGATTAAGGTTTAAATGCGATATAAGTGTTTAGGTCATCAACACAATGCTTAATAAGCAACATGTTAATTATAAATCTAAGCATCAATAACCATTTTAGCTTCCATGGGGCTGCTGAAGGTGTAGGATAATGTTTTATCGGTGTTGTCGTATTTGTGTTCATAGTCCATATCGTTGTGGCCCATGTTAAAATACACCATTTTATACTTATTATTGGTCCAAACAACAGGGTAGTAACCACTATGCCAGATCTCGCTTTGTTTTGGTCCTGTACCTAACGGGAAACTTGCCGAATCAATAGATGCCAGAATTTTTATATCCGGATTTTTACGGAGGTCAAACTCCCACCTGTACCATTCATTTGGCGAGGTTTTAAATGTTTTTGGAAGATGTTTGGTTGCAGGGAACTTGGTATCAACATCTAAAATAGCGGTTGATGGCCGCCATATATTACTTACGTATTGGCCCGACCCCAGGAACTCTTTATGATACCAATCCCAATCCTGGTTATATTTTGATGGTGTAAGCGCAAAGGCAGAGAAGTGAAAACCCATCCATGCGCCGCCATTTTTCATATATTTTTCAAAGGCTGCCCTTTGAGCAGGATCATCGGGGCGGGTATCTAAAAATAGTACAACCTGGTAATGTGATAAAAATTCGGCATTCAGGTTATTCCAGTTCTTTGTAGAATCGTAAGCAAAATTATATTTAGCTGCCATTTTAGGAAACCATAGGTTAGCCTCGTGCACAAAGCTGATGTGTGCCTTATCTTCCTGTGCAGTGTAAAAGGCAATCACCTTAAACTTAGGTTTAGAATTTTGCGCTTTAAGGCTTGTAATACCTGCAAATAGCACACATACACTAAATAGTAAAACAGCAATTTTATTTATCCTGCATGAAAAATACATTGTACTTGGTTTAATTGGTATGTGGTAAAAGTAAAAACATTAAACTTTAATGCCGCTGCAATTGCGTGTGAATATTGGTCT
>JABDFZ010000153.1 GCA_013286325.1 Bacteroidota bacterium
GAACAGTTGGAGAATACTTATTCGCTCATTGCCCGCCTGATTAATGCCGATAAAGATGAGATCGCTATTGTTGAAAATGCAAGTATAGCCTGGGGACTGGCTTTTAATGGCATTACTTTTAACGCAGGGGATGAGATCATCACCTCTGAAATGGAGTATGTAACCAATGTAATAGCCTTTTTAAATGTTCAAAAAACACATGGGGTAATAATTAAGGTTATCCCAAATGATGAGGACGGCAACTTTTCACTCGCCGGATTTGAAAATGCAATTTCACCACAAACCAAACTCATTGCCATTACACATATCGCCTCAACAACCGGAGGCACAATTCCTATTGTTGAAGTAGGTAAAATTGCCCGCAAGCATGGCATTTTATATTTACTTGATGCCTGCCAAAGTGTGGGACAGTTTCCTTTGGATGTAAATGAAATTGGCTGTGATATGCTGGCAGTAACAGGACGAAAATATTTGCGTGCACCAAGGGGGACAGGTTTTTTATATGTACGGAAGGAGATACAGGATAGTTTAAAATTGCTCTTTATTGATGGTTTCAGCACATCGTCAGTGAGTCCGACTGATTTTACACCAAGGGCCGATGCACGACGTTTTGAACTTTACGAAAAAAATCGCGCACTTACACTTGGCCTTGGCAAAGCTGTTGAATATGCCCTGAATATTGGTGTAGACCGGATATGGCAGCGGATCCAGCATTTAGCTAACCTTATGCGCCAGCAACTGAGAAATATTAAAGGCGTAACCGTACATGATATTGGAGAACAGCAATGCGGAAATGTGACTTTTTCGGTAGAAGGAATAGATAGCGCTTCGATAAAAGGCCATTTGGCGGCAAAGAACATTAATGTATCCATCGGATTAGCTAAATCTACTCCTTACTTTATGAGTAAAAATAAGTTAACCAGCGTGATTAGGGTCTCAGTGCATTATTATAATACCGAAGACGAAGTAGGTATATTATGTAAAGAAATAACAGGTATAGCCAAACTATAAATAAGACAGCCACCATTGCTGATGCGTCCTTTTATAATTGGCGTACCACTTACATGGTAAATAAAGCGCGACTATTACAATGACCCAGATTAAATAAACTACCCACAATGGATACCCGAATGTTGCGGGCTGAAGCATGAATGGAAAGCCAGGGGATTTAGATTTGTCGAGGCTAAGCCCTGATGCCAAAATTAAAATAATGTTTATTGCCCTTATAAGATAAAGGTGCAAGAAAAAGTAAAAGAATGGTACATTGCCATACACCATAAAAACAGCGGTGAGTCTATTTTGAACCTTTTCAATAAATGATAACAGGATGAGTACCGGGCCAAGCGTCATACACAGGAATAATAACGATGGCGGATATTTGCTGGTATTTAAAAAAGAAAGCAGCGTATGCGCAAAATTGCGTTGCACCGACCATGGTGCAGGGTCGCCATAAACGTTAATAAACCTTAATAAAACAAACAGGATGGTTAGCGAAATACCGGTTATCAGCAATATTTTCCTTCTTCTCTGCGCATCATAAGTTGATTGATAGAGCGAACCAAAAACATAGCCTATCAGCATCACCCCTGTCCAGGGGATAATAGCATAGAGATCGAGGATAAAATGATTGCTGCCTATAGGTAGAACGGTACCCTTGCAGGTAAAAAATAGTTTTAATAAAACATTGGCTATACCTGTCTGTGGAAGTTGCATAAAATCGATAAGGTCATGCCCAAAGAAGATAACACCTCCGATAATCCCAATCACACTTAAAGGTGCGCGTATCAGCAGACCCAAAATAATCATGCAGGATCCTATCATGCTCAATATCCCAAATACTAATACATTGTATAGCGGATTAAAAGTCATCATAAAACTAAACAATATAATATCTGCCAAAATAAGCCAAATACCTCTTTTAATAAGAAAAGCACTTAACTCGCTTTTTGAACGTTTTATGCCGGATAGATAAGCCGAAGTCCCGCTCAGGAAAACAAAAACTGGTGCACAGAAATGGGTGATCCAGCGGGTAAAGAATAAAAACACCGTAGTTGTTGCCATGTTGGTGGGATTAAACTGAGGTTCCCGGAAATGAAAGAAATCACGGCAATGATCGAGCGCCATTATCAGCATAATTACCCCGCGCACAATATCAATGGAATGTATGCGGTATTTTAAAGGTTTAACCTGGTCCATATTAATAATTAGGATATCTAAAATAAAAAGAAAATCAGAACAAATATTGTATCTTTTTCATTACGTAATTTACTATATCAACGCAACAGTTAACTTTGTTTATTATATGGTTTAGAGCTGAGTAATAAGTTTACAACCCTCACGTTTAAAATCTGTTAACCCTTTTCACACTTCACAAACAATCCAGATAAGCATCCATAATTCTTACGCATTAAAACTTCACCCCCTATGAATGTTTTTAGATACCTACAGCGTCAGTTAATCCGCCTGAAAATTGACCTATTAACGCAACGAGTTTTTTTAGCCGGGCAAATACCAAGCATCGATAATGATAAAATTATAAAAACCGCAAGCACCAATTACGAGGAGCTGGAGGTTATCTTCTTCGAATACAACTTGCCGAAAGAAAACGATGTGATTATAGATGTTGGATGCGGTAAAGGCAGGGTATTTAATTATTTGCTTTATAGGGGATTAAAAAACAAAATGATCGGCTATGAGATAAACAAAGCAGTAGCCGATAAAACAAAAAAACGGCTCGCCAGGTTTAAAAATGTGGAAATTAGACACGAAAATATATTCGATGATTTTCCAGAGGTGGGCAACATCTTCTACTTATACAACCCCTTTAAAGAAGAAATGATAACAGCATTTAGGGACCAGATATTAAAAATAGCGGGCAGGAACCCTGTAATTTTATACAACAATCCGGTTTATCTGGAATTCTTTAATAACGAAAGTTTTTCCGTTAAGCTCTTTGAAATCCCTGTTACTAAATATGCTTATAGCTTTAAGTTTGCGATAATTAAGGTACGCGCTTAAAGGTTGTTCCAAAATATATATTTCATTTATTTCAGGTATTCAGAGCCCTTGCACCACTGATTTGCATTACCCTTCGGGTTGCCGGAATAATCTATAACTTTATGTGCTCTCAAATTTAGCCATCCGCCAAAGTTGTACGATGAAAGACACAACCGATATTTTAGATTACGTAATTCGCTGGATAACCAAATCCGGTTCAGAATTAATCGGCGAATTGTTTTTCATTGTCAGGAATAATTCAGGGGGAAGCATAAGTACTCCTGTTGGATATTTAGTTGGGTTTATAGATCCCGGGGGTGAATATTATAGCGCTCACTGGAAAATATTAATGATAGTTAGAGACGAGATCAGGTATGATGTGAAGAACAAGAACACTTTAGTTTTTGTTAAAAGTGCCTACGCCAATAAGCTCAAATATTATTATTATAAATTGAAAGAACTTAATCAGGATATAATCCGGATAAATCCCAGGCTGCCAACCGCAATGCAGGATACATTAACACAAAATGGATTTTGTACTTCTCCCCTTACAATACAGTTGATAACAGGAAAAGATGAATATGTTTATTCGAACGTTGAATTTGATTTTGACTAAAGTAGAGGTTAGTGGCTAACTTGTAGTAACGTTTCCCTTATCAAAAAAGGCCTTCAGGTAAAATCCTGAAGGCCTTTTGACGGTTTATATATTTAATGCGCCCGGCCTTGTTCGCTGTCGGCACCGCCGGTTTCACGTTTTGGAGGCGTATTGGTTGATTTGCCAAAGCTATAAGTAAATGCCAGGGTAGCCACCTGCGTATCCAAAGTATTATGGAAGGTTGCATTGGCGCCTGCAATGTTGGTAATAGTGCCGCTTGGACTAAATGTGTGCAGTATATCGCGCATATTTAACTTGATTGAGCCTTTGTTGTTCAATATTTTTTTCTGGATAGCGGCATTAAGCATGCCTTTGGGTAGGGTAACGAATTGACCGTAAGTACCACCGCTATCATAAAATCCGCTTAGCTCTGCACTCCATGTTTTTGATATGGTGAACTGGTTGTTACCATTGCCGCTAAAAGTAACCTGCGACTGATTGAGGTAACCGGTATAAAATGCTCCCTGGTAGGTATTTTTATATACTTCGGCATATAAATTAACCGACCACCATTTGAACGGCTGAAAGTTGGTATTAACGGAAAAATCGAGTGTTTTTTGCTGCCCTATGTTACCCTGGGTGCTGATGAACACACTTCCGCTCCTGTGAATAGTTTCGCCCTGAACATCGGTTGTATAGTTATAAGCAAGCGCAACAGTAAACAAACTCCGGAAACTATAGGCTAATTTATAATTATCAGTAAACTGTGGTTTCAGGAAAGGGTTGCCCGAAAAATAGGTGAACTCATCCACAAAAAAAGTAAAAGGGTTTAAGCTTCCATAGTTCGGCCGACCTATCCGGCGACCATACGAAAGCCCCAGCACATTATGTCCAGCAGTATCAATATTGTAAGACAAATATGCCGTTGGAAACAAATTGGTATAATGATTTATAAATGATGAATCGGGCTTTTCAGCATTACCCAGTTGGTGCCCGTTGCCATTGGTATTCTCTACCCGTAAACCCGTTTGTATTGAGAACCGGCCGAAATTTTTATTGAAATTAACGTAGGCCGCATTTAAATTCTCCTTATATAAAAACCTGTTGGTATTGTTATAATCAATGGTATTTTCGCCATTAATCACATTAAAATAATTGGCGGCGTTATCTGTATTTACATAGCTGCTCTTAACGCCGGCCTCTATCTTTGCTTTGCCCTTGAGCGGATGGGAATAATCAGCCTTGGCCGAGTAAATATTGATAGTAGCAGGTAAATTATCGTTCAGTGTTTTGGAATTTGTTAAAGTACCATCGGGCAAAAAAGTATTGTTTACAAACATTTGGTTACTGCCCGATACATCGCGGATATAATCCAGGTCAAAAGTGAGTGTTCTGCCTGTACTATCAAACTTATGGGTATAGTTCAGGTTTATGCCTTTGCTGTTAAAGGTATTTTTGGATGTATTGAGGGTATTGATGGTTGAATCTAATTGGCCGTTTTTGCCATATAGTAAGCTGTATACCGGGCTGCTGTCGTGGTCGTTTGATATATCTCCGGTAAATACTACTCCCCAGGTTGTTTTGGGCGATATATAATAGTCCATCCCGGCCTTAATATTGGTGTTGTTACCTTTTGGCCTGAAATAGGAAATATCCTTTAGAGACGAGGTTGGATCTCCGTTTGCATCAAAATAATTCCGGTCAATTTCAAGCCTCCTGAAGGTTTTTTCTTCATTATAAGCAAGATTGGCAAACAGGTTAACTTTGTCTACACGGTAATTGAGGTTAATACTTCCGTTGGTGCGGCTATAAAAACCCTGCGCATAATCTGCCGACACCACAGCATTAAATCCTCTTATGGTATTTTTTTTAGTTTTTATATTGATCACACCTGCATTCCCGGCAGCATCATACTTAGCCGGCGGATTATCCATCAGCTCAATCTGATCTAATGATGAAGACGGTAAAGAACGCAGGTAAGTAGCCAGATTTGCGGCCGAAAGATATGTGGGTTTATCATCAATCATCACTAATACGCCGCTTTTCCCCTTAAAGGTAATATTGCCATCAGCATCTACCTGCACACCCGGAGTCTTTTCCAGCACTTCCAAAGCATTAGCCCCCGTATTGGATATCAGCGCCCCTACATTAACTACAGTACGGTCAATTTTTTGCTGGATATATGATTTTTGAGCAGTTACAGATACTTCATTCAATGCCTTCCCGGCTGAGGATAAAATAAATGCCGGTAAATTTACTGGTTTTTGCTGGCTGACAACCACATTGCCACTAAGGTAGCTTTTATAGCCAATATAGGTCACCTTTAACAGGTAGGTATTATCTTTCAGGTTTTGAAAGGCGAAACTGCCATCCTGGTTTGCAAGCTGGGTACTTACCACTGCCGAATCCTTTGCGGCAAGTAGAATCACGGTTGCGCCGTCGAGAGGTTTTTTAGCGGCGTCCAAAGCCGACCCGG
>JABDFZ010000154.1:0-402 GCA_013286325.1 Bacteroidota bacterium
TGCAATTGAAACTCTAAAAGAAAACGTATTGCTGAATAAATTCGATGCAGTAAAGGTAACCACTGTCCCCTCAGACGTAAATAAACAACTGAGAAAATTCAGAGATGAGGGCGAACTGTTTGATATCGTAATACTCGATCCCCCCAAATATGCACCATCACGATCGGCATTGGATAAAGCCTCACGGGCTTACAAAGATTTAAACCGCCTGGGAATGTTACTATTGAACAAAGGTGGCTTGTTGGCAACCTATTCCTGCTCGGGCGCCATGGATATGGATACATTTAAACAGGTACTGGCATGGGCGGCACTCGACGCAGGCAAACAGGTGCAGTTTATCCACCAGTTTTGCCAGCCCGAGGATCATCCTGTAAGATCATCTTTTCCTGAAGGGGAGTATTT
>JABDFZ010000154.1:412-5820 GCA_013286325.1 Bacteroidota bacterium
GGCAAAGCAGGCCCTTTAAATACTCCCCTTCAGGAAAAGATGATCTTACAGGATGATCCTCGGGCTGGCAAAACTGGTGGATAAACTGCACCTGTTTGCCTGCGTGTTTTAGGTTTTGGGGTGAATTATCTATAAATTCACAACTTAATTTATATCATGCGAATTTTAGTTACAGGGTCGTCAGGCCAGCTGGGTTCGGCTACCGTAAATCATTTAAGAAGCTATGGTCATGAGGTTACCGGCATCGACCTCATAGCCCACACCTGCACAAATCAGCTGATAGATATCCTTGATAAAAACCAGGTTGATCAGATTACTAAAAATATTGATGCCGTTATTCATACTGCGGCAATCCATGGAAAACATTACGAGCTTAACTATCCAAGGGAAGCGTTCATTAGCGTAAATATTAATGGTACGCTTAATCTCTTAAACGCTTGCGTTAAAAATGGGGTTAATAAATTTCTTTATACAAGCACTACTTCTATTTATGGAACTGCTATGGTTAACGAACACCAGGCGGTATGGGTTGATGAATTGTTAATTGAACAACCGAGGGATATTTACGACATTACCAAGCAGTGCGCAGAGCAACTATGCCGGGATTTTTTTGATAAAGAAGGCCTGCAGGCATCTGTTTACAGAGTGGGAAGGTTCTTGCCAGAAAATGATAATCTTAAAACAAATCACCGTCTTTATCGCGGACTTGACGAAAGGGATGGCGCAGAAGCCCTGAGATTAGCATTGAATAAGCATTTTAAACAATTTGAGATGTTTAATATTTCAAGCGGCTCTGCATTTAAAAAAGAAGACCTGGCTTCGCTAAAACGGTCGCCCCTCGAAGTGATAAAGAAATACCACCCGGATGCACCGTTAATTTACAAAGAACGGGGCTGGTCGTTTCCGGAAAGTATCGACCGGGTTTACGTGCCCGATAAAGCTAAAGCCATGCTGGGCTATCAACCTCATTATACGTTCGAGTACCTTTTAAAAAAATAAAATACTGTTTTGTCCAATAGCTGCAGTATTGTTCGTCATTGGCATATAAACATTAAAATTAAACAACATGAAAGATTTCCTTTTCGTTTACAGAAACAACAGCACAAACCTGCCAATCGGATCGCCGGAAGAAATGCAGGTAATTACAAAAAAATGGATGGACTGGATCGGCGGTATTGCAGCCCAGAACAAATTAACTGACCGTGGCAATCGCTTAGCCCCTGCAGGTAAAGTTGTAAAGCCAGGTAAGGTAATTACCGATGGACCATATTCGGAAATTAAAGAACTGATAGGTGGCTATTCTATTGTTAAAGCAGCATCACTGGAAGAAGCAGCAGAGATAGCAAAAGGTTGCCCCGGCCTTGAATTTGGCGGTAATGTTGAAGTGCGCGAAATTGATGTAATGTAATTGCGCCATTAAAGTTTTGTTAAAAGCCTTTGTAATTTTACAGAGGCTTTTTAATTGCCGGCAACATTATCAGGCATTCAAATTTCTTTTAATAAATAATTATTTCCTGTCCTGTTTTTAAAGTTTCATTCGTCATTAAGGTATAAACAATAAAAAAACTACGCTATGAAAGATTTCATGTTCATTTACCGCCATCAGGACCATCCATTTAATTCGCCCGAGGAAAAACAGGCCTATATTAAAAAATGGCTGGACTGGCTCGATGGCCTTGCAGCTCAAAATAAATTAGCAAGTAAGGGAGAGCGTTTAGGTTCAGAGGGTAATGTAGTGAGGCCCGGCAATGTAATTACCGATGGTCCATATTCCGAAGTTAAAGAGTTTATTGGCGGGTTTAATATTATTAGTGCAGCGTCACTTAACGAAGCAACCGAAATAGCAAGAGGATGTCCAATTCTTGAAGCTGGTGGAAATGTTGAAGTAAGAAACGTTGAGCCATTGTAATAATTAAAGCATTTCGTAAGGAGCGCAAAAACTATTAAAAGCCTTTGTACTTTTGCGAAGGCTTTTTATGATGGAACAACAGGAACTGATACCTCATTTATTCAGGACAGAGTTTAGTAAAATTACTGCTGTATTGGCTAAGCTTTTTGGGTTTGAGCATATAGAGATTGCTGAAGATATAGCCAGTGATACCTTTTTACTTGCATCGGAAAACTGGGGGCTGAAAGGCTTGCCAGATAATCCGGTAGCGTGGCTTTACACCGTTGCAAAAAATAAAGCAGTCGATTATTTACGCAGGAACAAACTGTTTACTGAAAAGATTACCGCAAATATTCAGCATAGTGAAACCGAACTGCATGAAATAGATATCGACCTATCAGACAATAATATTATCGACAGCCAGCTGCAAATGATGTTTGCTATTTGTCAGCCCGGCATCCCTGCAGAGGCTCAAATAGGCTTATCGCTCCGGATTCTTTGCGGTTTTGGTATTGAAGAAATTGCAAATGCTTTTTTGAGCAATAAAGAAACCATCAACAAAAGGCTATTAAGGGCAAAAGAAAAACTGCGTGAAGAAAGGGTTAAAATAGTCTTCCCTGCGAAATCGGAGATTGATAAAAGGCTGGAAACCGTTTTAACTACGCTATACTTGTTATTTAACGAAGGATATTATTCATTATCACAAAATACCACCATACGCAAGGAACTTTGTGCCGAAGCCATGCGCCTTAATCACTTACTTACCCTCAATGAGGCTACAAACAAACCCAAGGTGAACGCCTTGATGGCATTAATGTGTTTCCACGCATCAAGATTTGAAGCAAGGGTTGGCCGGGATGGCGAACAGATTTTGTATGACGATCAGGACCCCAGCCTTTGGGACCAGCAGGTGATCGCACAAGGGAAATTCTACCTGGATAACGCAGCTGAGGGAAACGAATTGTCAAAATACCATTTGGAGGCAGGTATTGCTTACCTGCATACCAATAAGGCAGACACACCAGAGAAATGGGAAAATGTACTGCAGCTTTATAACCAGTTGCTCATGATAGAATATTCACCCATAGCTGCACTAAACCGCACTTATGCATTGGCAAAGGCACGCGATAAATTAATAGCTATTATTGAAGCGGAAAAATTAAACCTGGTAACCAATCATTTATATTATTCGTTGCTTGGCTGTTTATATACTGATGTGGATAATGAGATAGCTGTTGAACATTTAAAAACAGCACTGAAACTGGCAAAATCGGAAACGGATAAAAGAACTATACGATCTAACATTAAAAAGATTACAGGAAGTAGTTAATTTAGAATCCAGGGTAAATGAAAAAGGCTTATTTAGTTTTAACACCCCTATGGGTTACGATTATTAAGACTAATGAATCAGGGGGGTAGTCATTAATATTATATTGATGTTCTCTTTATGCACTTTCCAATTGTCCAAGTTTCGTTTGGCAGTATGTTGGAAAACAAAATTTTTTCATTGTCAAACCATGCTATTGCTATTCCTCTATCTAAGCATAGATAATCTTGTAGCCAATTTATCTCTGTAGGTTCATGGGGATAGACTAAACATAATGTTGAGTTTTTTAATATATCTTCCGAATACCTGAATCGATACTCATAGAGTTGACTTAATCCTTTACGAGTTTGACTTAATAAATTTTCCGAATGAACACTTTTTACTTCAAATAAAAACCCCACACCATCAGTTAATTCCGCATATAAATCAATATGTTCATTTTCTTTTGGGGTAGCACCAAGCTTACGTAAATGCTCGTCTAGTTGTGACATAAGAATTTTATGTTGTAGGTTGCTTTTTTTGACGTTTAACGCTGGTAACTTCCGGATCGGCCAATACACTTTTTCGATAAGCTCCTTCATTACTATAAGGGGGTTCCGATCCTCTTTCGCGTAATGGATATTTGAATACAATTGCTTTATTGTCAACAATTAATTCATCTGTTTCATTTGTTGAAACTGAAACCGGACTATTATTACCTTGCATTTCTCCTGCCACCTCTTGCACAAGGTCAGATGGCAATTGAACTACTCCATCAAAATATTTAGACCAATCACCATCCCCTATTGTATTTTGAAGTTGGCTATGTGTTCTTATAGAATCAAACTTGTCAAATTGCAGGTCGATTGAACTAACTAATGTCAGTAGTTTAACTAGTCTGGCTTCATCTGCTGGTGAATATGCAGGTCTTAAATATATCCAACCATTTGTGACCTCGATTAAATCTGTGTGGTTAAGAATATGAAGCCTACGTTCAAAACCAGGAATTGGAGGGATATTATTTGTTCGAATATCTGTTAATAAATTTACAACATCGTCAATGTCTGCGGAAGCATTTCTATTAATACGGCTATCATTACATAAAATTGAAATCTCGTTTACTGATACTCTCGGATGCAAAGAATCAATTCCGTTGATAATTGAATCAGCTATTAAAGCTTTACATATTAATCTAAAAGGGGAAAGATGTATTCCATTTTGAATAAACATCAATGTCCGTTCACTTGCATTGTTTTGTAATCTAACGCTATTGCCCGAAAAGCTTGCCCCATTTCCATTTGGAAATTGAAACATTGATAATTGTAAAATCATAAAAGCCGGGACATTAGGCTCTTCCCCTATAAGAAACCGCTTGGCTGTTTCACTTAAGCGTAAAATCCATTTCCCGCTCTCCTTTTCTAATCGATATAACCCTAAGTAGGCTGGGTAAGCACTAATCTCATCTCGATATTTGGATGGGTCTCTGGCAACAATTGAAGCTCTTGGACTAATAGTTTTAAAGCTTTCTTCTATTGCTGACCTGTCGAATGGTAGTCCGTCAAAGCGTGCAAATACGCTGGCTATCTCGATTAATTTTAACGGCCAATCGTCGCTGCTTGAATGTATTTTATGACTGAAAAGATCCTTGATTAACATTTAGATATGAAAGGTCTAGTATTTCGGTTAATTCATCATAGCCAACTACATTATCATGAAAAAAAACTTCCTTTCTTACATGGCTTGCCAACAAACTGCCAAATAAAGGTGGGACAGCATTTCCAACTTGTCGAATTACATGTCTACCTGTGCCATAAAATTCCCACCAATCGGGGAATGTTTGAATCCTAGCACTTTCTCTTGGTGTAACTTCGCGAGGATAATGTGGATGAATATGTCCTTTACCGCCACCTTTATCTGAACCAACGATAATTGTATAGCTCGGTCTAGCTGGATGTAGTTTATTTATTCGAGTTAAGGGGTCGCGTTCACCAAATTCAAGTCCCCTATACCTATCTATGATTCTTTGACTATGTTCTCTACCAATGTGATTGTAAGCACCACCTTCAGTTGGCAATGGTAACTCACGCAGTGCATCTTTAACTGTTGTATATGGGCGCAAATTATTAAATAACCCTGGTTGATTGGCTTTATGGGTTTGCATCATACGGCTTGCTTCTACACCATTTGAAGTCCCAATTATTATTATCCTAGATC
>JABDFZ010000155.1:0-606 GCA_013286325.1 Bacteroidota bacterium
GGTTTCCCGGCCAATAACTTTGGTGGCCAGGAGCCGGGTACCGATCCTACCATTAAAACGTTCTGCTCAAAAAACTACGGGGTAACATTTCCGCTGAGTACTAAGATCAGCGTTAAAGGCGACGATATCGACCCACTGTTCAAGTTTTTGACCACTGCACCTAATCCCGATTTTACCGGCGACATCAAATGGAACTTTGAAAAGTTCCTGATCGATGAGAATGGTAAACTGATACACCGTTACCGCTCGGATGTTACGCCTATGTCGGATAAGATCACTAAAGAGATCTGATCGTAAAATGTTATTTAATGCAAGGATAGCCTGTTTTTGACCAAAACAGGCTATTTTTTTGCAAAATTGTTTTTTATGGTCATGGTTTTATAAAAAAAGTGTAGTTGTTGTTGAAAACAATCTATATCTTTAACAGTTAGTTAACATGGGCGTTGTACTTTTGCAGGATATTAATTCGATCATAAAGAAATGAAAATAAAGTATTTGGTTATTTGGTCAGCACTGGCGGTTAAGCTCTATCAGGTAGTTATCCGAGCAAAAAATATAGTTAAGCTCTTCCAGCCTGGCGCCTTCGGCAATAATTGCATCTTTTAT
>JABDFZ010000155.1:616-5785 GCA_013286325.1 Bacteroidota bacterium
AATGAAGCAGCTATCGCAAAAACTCGAAAAAATGCAGCAGGAAGAAGAGCAGAAAAATGCAGCTCATTGGTCTCGCTGGTCGAAAATTTGGCGGCGTTCTCACGTATCCGTTCAACCGAAATAAAAATATCACCACTGATCAGCCCTTCTGTTTCCGAATTGTTGAACGTGATGATATCGGTATAAGTATCGTGGTCCAGATACTGGCGGTTAAGCTCTATCAGGTAGTTATCCGAGCAAAAAATATAGTTAAGCTCTTCCAGCCTGGCGCCTTCGGCAATAATTGCATCTTTTATCCAATCGCGTAAAGCGGTCTTGTTTTTAGGTTTGAATTTGATATCTTCCTCAAAAAAGAAAACAGGTACGCGTGGCATATTAAATTTTAAAAAGCAATTCTACCTGGTTACCTGTAGTATTAAAAATGCATTGATCGGCCAGTTGTTTTACGATAAAAACCCCGCGGCCGGCTTCCTTTTCCAGATTTTCTGGCGCGGTAGGGTCGGGTAGTTTATTATAGTCAAAACCGGGGCCCTCGTCGGTAATGGTCCAGTTGATGCGGCGGCTGTCAACCTCGGCATTAACAATTACCTTTTTATCTTCCTGTAACTTATTACCATGTACAATAGCATTTATAAATACCTCGTTGAGGCAGGTCATCATATTTGCGAACGTATCATCCGGAATATTGTATTTGTTGGCCATCTCTTCGATCAAATTTTCGAGCGCAACCAAACTCTCCATTTTTGATGGTAGCTGCAAAGTATATAATTCGCCGGTATCTATATTGGCCTGTTCCATATCACTTACCATTAATTTGATCAAAATACTGCTTAATTTTAGATTTGTAATAAAAATTTAACGTAGGGGGGACGGTCTGAACCTGTTCGGTTTGCTTGCTCTTCATTTGTTGGTAGTTTTGTAAAGCTTTAATGTAACCTGGTGGAGTATCTTTCCCCGCATTGCTTTCCCTTTTCTGATCCTGCTCCCTTTCCTGATCTGCTTTTTCTGCTTCCAATAACCTGGTTTGTATCTGTTGTTGACGTTTTAACGTCTCATCAAGCACGCGTCTGTTTACGAGATCTTTCTCAGTTTGTTCCATTTGTTTTGAAATATTCTCCAGATCCCCTAACCCCTTAACGCCATCTTTGTTTTCCTGCTGGTTGATCTGCTGCAATGCCTGCCTGATGGCCTGCTGCTCACGAGCCATTTTTGCCAGCTGCTCGCTCATATTACCCTGCCCTTGTTTACTTTGCCCCGGGTTGCCTTGTTGCTGCATCTGCTCGCGCATTTTTTGCATGTTCTGGTTAAGCTGCTGCTGCATTTTGCTCAACTGCGATAACGAGGGCTGTTTCTTTTTACCGGGACCGCCCTTGGCATTTTTCATCTGGTTTTGCACATTTTGCAACGCCTCGGCCAGCATCAACGCCAAATTATTCATCGATGTCATGGCATATTGCTGGTTGCGGTTAGCTTCGGCCGTATGCCTATCGCCCAAATTTGACAGTGCCTGGTCAATATTACTATTAATATCGGCTATCTCTTTATTTACCGTCGACTGTATTTGCGGAACCCGTTTACTGAGTGAATATAGACTATCTTCAACATTTTTCAAATTATCTTTAATATCTTTTTGTTTCTCGCCCCAGCTAACATACGCCGGATCGTTGCTATTCATGGTACGCAGGGTCTGCATGGCCTTTTCTTGCTCGAACGAACTATTCACCAGGTTTTTGATCAGCTCGCGCAATTGCTGCACATTTATCTCGGCATCTTTCTGCTCTTCTTCCTGCTGCATTTTTTCGAGTTTTTGCGATAGCTGCTTCATTTGATCTGCAGCCTGCTTCTGGTTTTGCGATGCTTTCTGCTTGTTATTCTTACTCAGCTCCTCGCTGCTTTTGTCCATTTGCTCGTCAATATTCTGCTCGTCCTTTTTAGGCTCGTCGAAATTATTTTTCTGATCCAACTGCTCATTTTTCTCCTTCGCATCCTGTAGCGATTTTTCGATGTCTTTAAAATCCTGTTTCAGCTGTTCTTGCTTTTGTTGCAGATCTTTCTGATCGCTGTTGGATTGTTTACTTTGATCGGATAGCTTTTGTTGTTTATCGGCCAGTTTATTCAACTGGTCTATATTTTCTTTTATTTTCTGATCAAACTCCAGCTGTTTATATAACTCAAGCATACGGTCGAGTTCCTTTTTCAACGACTTGCTATCCATCTGCATCTTTTGCAATTGCTCCTGCGACTGATCTTTTTGGTTCTGGTCCATCAATTGCTGCAGGTTTTTCAACAATTCTTTGGTTTTCTCGTCCAGCACATGATCAAAAAGGTCCTTGATCTGCTTTTGCTTATCTAATATATCCTGATCTTGTTGTTTGTTTTCCTGCCGGTCGTTCAGGTTCTGTTTGTTCTCTTTCTGGATATCCTGCACCAGGTTCTCCAGTTCTTTCCGTTTGGCCAACAGATCCTGTATCTGTTTCTTCTCGTCGAACGATAATGAATTTTTATTCAGCAAAAGCTGATTCAGTTTCTGCGCATCGCGTTCAACCTCGGCCGAAAGCTTGATGGCCGATTCCATTTTTTGTTTTACCGATCGCGATCCGGCCTCTAGTTGTTTGTCTATTTCCTGCTCGGTCGGCATGTGCAGCGTATGCTCTGCCGAACGCACTTTTTTAGGACCATTGACCCCATCGTTATCGGCAACTTCGAAATAGTAAGTAACCTCGTCGCCGGGTTTGGCGCCAAGCTCTTTTAAGTTCCAGTAGTAAAAAAAGTCGGCCTGGGTACTGTTCAGATCGGCCTTAACGGGAAACGAGGAAACTTTAGGCTTTTGGTTATCGTGCGCATCAATGGTATAATGGAACGTAAGTGCCGAAAAACCATAGTCGTCCTGGATCTTGCCATTAAAATAAATAGCCTTGGTGCTGGCCGAATCGGTCTTTTCGTCAACAGCAATGGTAGGCGCCTGATCGTTGATCACATTAATGCGGTACGCCGCCGAATCGCCATGGTTTACCAGATCGTTAACCGCTTTAAGCGTATACACAGCAGGCTTTAGTATCCGCTCGGTGTGTAAAAAAACATTGTCGGTGCCCTGTACGTATTGGTTGCG
Source organism: Bacteroidota bacterium (assembly GCA_013286325.1). Classification (GTDB taxonomy): domain Bacteria; phylum Bacteroidota; class Bacteroidia; order Sphingobacteriales; family Sphingobacteriaceae; genus Mucilaginibacter. The sequence continues at coordinate 3,726 of JABDFZ010000155.1, forward strand.
CCCATCCAACCCAAAAACTAAACCGCCTGCGTTCTGCGTGTGTAATTGCCAGTGCACCGTGGTACCTTCGGGAATAGTAAGATCGCCTGCGTTGTTAAGTTGTTCGTTTTTTTTATGTAGGTAAGCCGGGTATTGCAAGTTAACATCAAAACGCAGTAACGATGGTTTGAGGTTTACGGTAACCACGTATTCCTGCGATGAAAAGTCGTTACCCATCAGTTTAAATTTAACGTTCTGCTGCAGGTTTGAGAACATGTAGTGGAAACGGCTCACATTCTCTTTATCCAGCTTGAATACGTTATTGCCGGTCTCTAGATAAACATCATTGGGTAGTTTCTCGCCGGTAAGTTTGAGTTCGAGTTTTAGGTCCTCACCCTGCACAGCCGAAAGGTTCCGATTAACAATTACAAACTGGAAGGGTGCTTTTGGTGCAAAATACTGACCGTGTTTGATCAGCCTTTCGGTGCCATCGGTAAGTACCGAAGGCATGGTAAAAGCCAGCACTAAAATAACAACCAGTGGAGCAAGGGCCCATTTTAAATATTTTACATTTTCTTTTATGCGGATAGCCGAGGGAAAGCTAATGGGCTTTAGCGAAACTATTTTCTGATCTATGCTGGCTTCGATCAGTTTACGTTGGCTGGGGTTTTCGTCGGCCAGGCGTTTGAGCTGCAGGGTATTCAGCAGCTTGTCCTGCACATCGGTAAAATGAGTACCGATGATCTCGGCGGCCGCATCATGCGAGATCGTTCTACCTAATTTAAAATACGATAACAGCGGCGGCATCACCAACCAGCCAAAAACGCACAGATTAATTACAATGTACCCAAAAAACATAATGCCGCGCAGCACCGTGCTGAAATGACCGAGGTATTCGCTCAGCGTAATGATCACATATCCCGAGAACAGTATGGCACCCAAAAAGATAACACCACGCAGCAGCTTATTGAGATAATACCTGCGTATAAAGGTGTCGATCTTATGGATCAGCAAATTGTAATTACCCGCCTCTGTCATAAATATTTAAAGTAGGTTAAAAGTAATAAACATTGCGTTAAAAACGATATAAAACCTGTATAATTACATATACATATGGTAGTTTTTATTTAACTTTATTTGGGTCGCCTATTTTTTATAAATTTGCGTCTATATTGTGCTGTTATCCTGTGATAAATTAGTTTTGCCGCGTACCAAAACATTGCCAAGTTAAAAGGCATTGTCGAGAAAATACAAGCAGTTACCGTATAACCCAGGCAGCACCCTACTGCTTGGTTGCTATTCAAATAAAATCTGATTATCTTTCAGCAGAAATTTTGAAAATGAAGAAATAGAATCATATAAGTACATGGAAGAAAGAAGAACATCAAGAAGAGAGGATAACGACCTTGATTGGAACAAGGTCTCAAAACGATGGATCATGGTCAGCCAGCTTTTTGTGCTCATATTCTTTGTGGGCCTCTTAATAACGATCACCTTCTTCCAGGTTGACTTTCCCTATTCTGTTTTTTTGATCGGCATTGAGGGGGCGCTTAGCATAATGGCCGTATTTATGGTAGTGCGCAGCAACACCATCCGCCGCAGACGGCACCGCCAGAATAACCAGTACAGATAATTAAGCCGTCATCAGTACCTATGCATTCTTTATACAGGATCACAAATATTTACTTTGCGATACCTTAAGTCAACATATTCTTATAATTCAGGCTGTAGGTCTATCCAGATGCATTTGCGGCTTTTGCTGTCCATTTTGTTTGCCCTGTTGTGTTATACTGCTTATAGCCAACAGGATGTAGATCTGCATTTAAGTACCACACTACTTGCTGGTAAAAATATTTTAAAAGCAAAACGCGATTTTCATGACCCTTATTTGTGGGTGCTCGCTCAAAACAACGAAGTTTACCGGATCAACAGCATTACAAATGCTATTGATGATTATACCAGTAAGTTTAGTTCATACAGCGGTCAGCAATTTGTTGATATAGCCGGGCGCAGTCAGGATACTGTTTTTATTGCAACCAATTCTAGCAATTTAATAGAATATAAAAAGGGCATCTTGAAAG
>JABDFZ010000156.1 GCA_013286325.1 Bacteroidota bacterium
CTGTTTTATTTTATGAGTATTATGACGATCTGCAAACTGCACAGAACCTGTTAATAAACGAAAGTGAAAAAATTCAGTGTATAGTAAGCGCTGAACAACTGAAGGTTAAAAACCAGGTTGTTGATTTTGGCATGAGTCAGCATCCTGCACTTTGGGATTATGCTGATGGCATTGATACAATGGCCTTTCTTGTAAATGAGGTTCATGGATCATAGTTGATAGTTCATGGTTTAAAAATTGTGAAGCTGCTATGATCTATAAACTAATTAATTCTCTTTCCCGGACAATGTTAACGGTATCCCATTAGGATATGCCTGGTAAAGTACATAGGTACCTTTAGTATCTTTTGCGGTATCGGCACGTTGCATCCGTTTGCCTTGCCAAACCCATACCCTTTTCCAACCGGGCGATACATACGTTTTCAGCGTTACAGGCAGGTTATACATGGTTTTATCAAGTGAATGCGATAGTATAATTTCAATTTTGTCGCCTTTTTCATAGTTTTTCACACTGGCACTTTCCCGCTCGCGCATGTATTTGGCAACATCGCCAAATGTGGCTATCCATAAGCTGTTGTCTTTACTTTGTATGTATTGAAAATATTCGTCCAACAAAGTATGCGGCAAAGCTTCATAACCTAAATTATCTACCCCGTGAAAAACCAATACCAGCCAGGTATTATTTTTAGCTGCAGCAGTATCAACCCACGATTTCATTAACGGCAATGGTGTTTTAGTTGTAGCGCCACGCTGCCATTGAATGTAATCTTTACTTGTTGTTCCGGGAGTGTTTTTACTGGCACGGTCAATTTCTTTTAGCCAGGGCTCGGGCATCCGGTTGCGTAATACGGGGTAAATTTTGTAGGCAATTTTCATTACCCTTTCGTTTTCATAGCCGTACGGAACTTCCGACGAAAAAGTATATTTTTCGCCCATTTTATCCCTTATCTCCTCCTTGCTTTTTTCAAGCTCATATTGAATATTTACCGAATCTAAGCCCGGCATACTTGCATGGGTTATGGAGTGGCTGGAAATTTCATATCCTTTCGAAGCATCAGCTCTTAGCGCATCCCAGGTTAATCCATTTTCCTGCAATACTTCGTCACAAGGCTGATAACCCGGCTGAAAATCGCCATGCCTTACTTTTTGATAAAGGTCATCTATAACTTTATAAGCCTCATCAGTTTTTCCACTGTCGTGCAGACTTGCAGCTTTTGTAACGTAACTGATCGTTCCTTTATAACCCAGATATCCTCCCGCCGAGCAGCGTTCGAAAAAGTTTTGTTGGTTTGTAGGGATTGTTTCCGATTCTCTGATAATAGCTTTTACAGACCGCCCAATGAATTTACCGTGATATTTTGACCCGGGTATGCCGCCGGTAATTACAAAGAATGTAGCAGGCATCTTAAGCCGTTCCATTATGGGCAAAGCATATTTAAACTGGTTGATAGAACCATCGTCATAAGTAAGTGAAACAGCTCCGTTTTTTCCATACTGCCATTTGGTTATTTCAGTTTTGCCTGTAGCAGCCGGCTGTGCGTTGCATAGTATGGCCGACAAGCATAAACAGGCTATAAACAGAGGTTTTTTAATGAAAATCTTGATTGCTGGGTCCATAATTCAAATTTAACTGAATAACAGCACTTTGTAAACATTAGCTTAAATGTTACAATCAGGAAGGATCAGTTAAACTTTGGCATCGGGAGCATCCACACTTATATGTAACATTTTACCCGATTGCCTGGTCTTCACTTCCCCAGGCGGTAACAACCAGGTTTCTTTGTTTAATATGATTCCGGTGCTCGCATAGATAAATCCCCTGCCACATACCTAATGCAAGGCGACCGTTACGTATGGGAATCAGAACCGAGCTCCCCAGCAATGCAGCTTTCAGGTGTGCCGGCATATCATCAGATCCTTCATCGTCGTGAAGGTAATCGGGGTCATTTTCGGGTACTGTTTTATTGAAATAGGTTTCAAAATCCTTTAAAACGGTGGGATCAGCATTCTCATTTATAGTTAATGATGCCGATGTGTGCTGAATAAATACCTGGCAAATCCCTACTGATAATTCGCTGATCTGTGGAAGCGCTAAAGTGATCTCAGATGTTATCAAATGGAATCCCCGCCTTCTCTCTCTTAACTGCACCGTTTGCTGGTAAATTTTCATCGCGATTTAAATAATCCAGATATGATTGTGCAATATCTATACCATAAAGATATATAGTAATTTTCAGATGCCTGATAAAGGCTCATTCTTTATATTTGTAATCCACCCCAAATTTTTATTTATGAAAAAATGCCTTTTTATATTCTTAGTCACAGCTTTCTTATCCCCAGCGTTTGGGCAAGGAAGCCAAACATCCGCCTCAATTGCAAATAATGGTAAAACATGGGCCTCTATTTATCAGCAACGCGCTGCTGAATATAAAGCACTTTGTTTTCAAGCCTATAACATAGCCAGACTACGTTTGGATCTGGCCCTAAAAAAACATCATGCAAAGCCCTACGCAGTTATTACTGATATTGATGAAACATTACTTGATAACAGCCCTTACGATGCGCAGAGGGTTTTGAGCAACCAGGAATTTGACCCAAAAGCATGGAAAGACTGGACTGCAAAAGCAATTTGCGATACCGTGCCGGGGGCAGCTTCGTTTTTTAAGTACGCAGCATCAAAGGGTGTGGCCGTTTATTACATTACCAACCGGGATGAAGATGAACGGCCCGGAACAACAAAGAATTTGAAATTATACAATTTACCTTATACTGATGAAGCCCATATCATACTGAAAACAACAACCTCAAGCAAAGAAAAACGCCGGCGCGATGTTTTAAAAACGCATGATGTTATATTGCTTTGTGGGGATAATCTGCCCGATTTTGATGCTTTATATGATAACAAGCCAACCGAAGAAAGCAGGAAAGCTGCCACTAAAAAACTAAAAAGAGAATTTGGTAACAGGTATATTGTAATTCCTAATGTTAGTTATGGCGATTGGGAAAACTCGCTTTTCAATTACAATTATAAGCTTACCAATGCCCAAAAGGATTCTATTATTAAAGCAAAGATCAACGCCAACGATTAATAATCTGTGTTTGGTTTGTTGTATATTGGTGTTGTTAACAATTTAAAAGCCATGATGAAGAGTTTTATAATAGCCATGTTGATACTTGTGTATATTAATTGTTCTGCACTGTCCCAACAAGAAAGCAAAACAACTTATGATGCGCAGCTTGCGCAAAAGTTAGGGGCTGATAATTACGGAATGAAAAGGTACGTAATGGCTTTTCTAAAGTCAGGGCCTGTTAAAATGAAAGATTCTGTTGCCGAAGCCCAGCTTCAAAATGCTCATTTAAAAAATATAATACGCCTCGCCAGCGAAGGCAAATTAGTTGTTGCCGGGCCTTTTTTAGATAATCAGGAGATTAGAGGCATATTTATTTTCAATGTTTCAACAGTTGAAGAGGCCAGAAAACTTACAGAAACCGACCCAGCCATAAAAGCCGGAGTATTGGTAATGGATTTACATCCATGGTATGCCACTGCAGCCCTGATGGAAGTACTTTCTATCCATAAAAAAATAGAAAAGAAAAGTGTTACCGATTAACAATAGTAATCATCAAAACGTCTTTTAATCAAAAGGCGTTTTGATGAGTTTGAAAGATTCTATGTTTAAGAAGAAAATTTATTATTGTAAGGAACGAAGCAATGACAAATTGCCAAAAACTATCACCTACAAGTTCATCCCGCCCGAAACTTCAATGCGTTGCCCGTTTATCCATTTTGCATCTTCGGTACATAAAAAAGCAACAACACCGCCTATATCGTCCGGTAAACCTGCCCTGCCTAAAGCAGTTGCATCCTTTACCATTTGATTAACCTGCGAATTATCCCTTACTGCACCACCGCCAAAATCAGTTTCAATTGCACCGGGGGCAACAACGTTTACTGCAATGCCGCGTGCACCCAGTTCCTTGGCCAAATACCTGGTAAGTACCTCAATCCCGCCTTTCATAGCAGCATAAGCCGAGTAACCAGCATAGCTGAATCTGGCAAGACCGCTGGAGAGGTTAATAATACGACCACCATCGTTAATTAACGGCAGAGCTTTTTGGGTAAGAAAAAATACACCTTTAAAATGAATATTTAATAATTGGTCAAAAGCTTCTTCAGTTGTTTCTGCAAAAGACGAATGGATCCCTATCCCGGCATTATTGATCAGGAAATCAAAATGATCAGTGTTAAAAGTATCTTTCAATGTAGTCTTTACTTCGTTAAAAAACGAGTCGAAGCTTTTAATGTCTCCAGCATTAAGCTGTAAAGCTGCCGCTTTTCTGCCTGCTTTTTCAATTTCAGCAACTACCGCAAGTGCTTCGTCTTTTTTGCTGTTGTAGGTAAGTATTACATCAATTCCTTTTTTGGCAAGGTTTAAGGCCATGTTTTTTCCCAATCCGCGACTTCCGCCGGTTACCAGGGCTATTTTATTGCTATTCATCATTTTATTTTTTGTTTAATTTAATGATGTAAAGGTACTATGATAAAGATACGGATCGTTTGCAAACATCAATCCAATATTTGCAAAATTCAAATATGAGCATTATGCACGGAAGGCCACTGGTGCAATGGCTGTTTGTTTTCTGAAGAAATTAGAAAAATGAGCAACCTCTTCAAAGCCTAGGCTATAGGCAATTTCCGAGATGTTCCAGTCTGTTTGTTTTAATAATATTTTGGCTTCCTGTACAATCCTGCTGCTGATAATAGCAGTGGTAGTTTTACCCGTATTTTCTTTTAACACTTTGTTCAGATGGTTTACATGAACAGCAAGGCGGTCGGCGTAATCTTTTGCTGTACGTAGGTTAAGCTTTTGATGGGGTGACTCAATAGGAAATTGTCGTTCAAGCAGTTCTATAAACAAAGATGAAACCCGCGCAGAGGCTGTATGCGTTGGATATAATGAAGTTGCGGGCTGTAGCTTTTGCCCATAATGGATCAACTCAAGCAGGTAGTTGCGCAACAGGTCGTATTTATAGACATAATCAGAAGATAATTCTTTATACATCTTACTGAAAATGAATGTTATATCTTCTGTTTCCTCATCCGAAAGTTGAAATATAGGGTATCCACCGGGTTGGAAAATCGGGAGGTCATCCAATACAACACCGCTCTTGTTCTGGATTAAAAAATCGTGTGTAAAAATGCAGAAAAAGCCAAACTGGTCATCGTCTTGCGGCACCCAATTATAAGGAATTTTAGGCGTAGCAAACAGCAAAGCGTTTTTTTCAATATCAACCACCTTATCGGCGTATTCAGCTTTATTCCTTCCGCTTATTACGCTTATCTTATAATAGGCTCTCCGGTTATATGGCATAACATGCTTTTTCCGAAAGTTGGCCATTATTTCGTCAATCTTAAAAACGTTAAAATGGCCTATTTCTTTATTAATGCCGTCGGGGATCAGCGTTGCCGTATTTTGATAAAATTCTTCGAGCGATATTATTTCCATGATCGAACCTCCATTTGCAAAATTCAAATGTAGTATAAAGATAACACACTGAAAACATACAACACAGATTCAACTAAAAAGTATGTCATTACCTCAAAAGCCCTTTGTCATCCTTCACTGCGTTCAGGATGACAAAGCAGGTTATTTAGTTTAACTA
>JABDFZ010000157.1 GCA_013286325.1 Bacteroidota bacterium
CATATCTGTTCCGGCTAAGCTGCAAACTACCAAGGAAGACATCTCCGAAATATTAAAAGGATTTCAACGCGATAAAGATACCAACGGGTACGAAATATTTAAGGTTAAAGGCTGGGATTATGTAGCTCTTTGCGAAACTTACGAGCGTGCCATTGCCATTTGCCGTGCAGAGCATGTGCCTGTTTTAATACATGTTATTGAAATGACGCAGCCGCAGGGCCATTCTACCTCAGGTTCGCATGAGCGTTATAAATCAAAAGAGCGCCTGAGCTGGGAAGAAGAACATGATTGCCTTTTGCAGATGCGCAAATGGATGATAGAATCGGCTGTTTCCACCGAGGCAGAAATGGATGAGCTGGAAGCTACTGCAAAAAAATATGTACGCGATGTACAAAGACAGGTTTGGAACGAACTGAGTGATGAGATCCGCATTGAATTAAACGAAGCAGCGCGATTGATAGAAAAACTTGCTGAAGCCACAACAACCGAACAGGACGAACTGCTGGAAACAGCAACTATCCTGCGCGAATGTATTGATCCCGGTCGCAAGGATGTAATAGCAGCAATCCGCAAAGCGTTACGTGTCACGGTAAAACAAAATATCCCGCAAAAACAGGCACTGGTAAACTGGATTACCGAAGAGAACGTTAAAAATGAAGAACGTTTTAATTCTAAATTGTTTACAGAAACGTTGCATTCACCTTTAAATGCATCACATGTTCCGGTTAGGTATTATGAAGATTCAAAGCTGATTGATGGCCGCGAAGTTTTAAATGCCTGTTTCGACGCCAATTTTGAACGTGATAAAAGTTTAGTTGCCTTTGGCGAAGACGTTGGCGCGATTGGTGATGTGAACCAGGGTTTTGCCGGATTACAGGGTAAATACGGCGACCTTCGTTTAACCGATACCGGCATCCGCGAAGCTACTATTATAGGGCAGGGAATGGGCCTGGCAATGCGTGGTTTAAAACCAATAGCCGAGATCCAGTATCTCGATTATCTTTTATACTCGGTAAATGTTTTAAGTGATGATCTTGCAAGCTTAAGCTACCGTACACGCGGCGGCCAGAAAGCTCCTTTAATTGTACGTACACGTGGCCATAGGCTCGAAGGCATCTGGCATTCAGGCTCTCCGCTGGGCCTGATATTAAGCTCAATGCGCGGTTTACACATTTGTGTGCCGCGGGATATGACACAAGCTGCAGGAATGTACAATGTATTGTTACGCGGTGATGAACCAGCATTGGTAATAGAATGCCTTAATGGCTACCGCCTGAAAGAAAGGCTGCCTGCTAATGTAGGTGAATTTACCATTCCGTTAGGAAAGGCAGAAATCCTTAAACAAGGCGATGATCTCACCGTAATATCTTATGGTTCAACTTTGCGTATTGTAATGGAAGCAGCTAAAGAGCTGGAAACAATGGGCATAAACATCGAAGTTATTGATCCTCAAACACTGTATCCGTTTGATATTGAAAACGTTTGCAGTAACTCATTAAAGAAAACAAGTAAACTTTTAATAGTTGATGAAGACCTTCCGGGAGCGGCTTCGGCTTATATTTTGCAAAAGGTGCTGGAAGGGCAGAAAGGCTATTATTCATTAGATGCTCAGCCCCGTACGCTTACTGCTAAAGATCATCGTCCGCCTTATGGTTCGGATGGTGGATATTTCAGTAAGCCATCATTAGATGATATTATTGAGGCTGTGTATAATTTAATGAGCGAAACTGATCCTCATAAATATCCGCCATTATATTAATCTGTGATTGTGAGAAAGATTTATGAAGTTTTTAAAACTTCGTAAATCTGCTTGAATTATAAAAATCTTACTTTTGCGTCCTGGTTATTTTTAGCCAGGACGTTTTATTTTTTTACATACATCTATATGGATACTACATTTTCAGCAATAGCAAACATTATAAAAAGCCGTCGCAGCGTTAAGGCGCAGGCCATGAACGGTAATAAAATACCAAACGGACACATAGCCGCAATATTAGAACTGGCTAACTGGGCGCCTACACATGCCTATACTGAACCCTGGCGGTTTATAGTTTATGAAAACCCTTCAGAATTTTGTCAACAGCATGCAGAGTTGTATAAAGCCAATAGCTTAGGCGATAATTTTAACCCAACCGTTTATAATAACCTGATGCACCAGGGCGATAAGGTTTCGCATATCATAATAGCAATTATGAAGCGCGGGGATCTGCCAAAAATACCGGCATTTGAAGAAATTGCAGCAGCAGCAAGCGCTATACAGAATATGTTGCTTGGCGCAACAGCTTTAAACATTGCTTCGTTCTGGAGCACCGGGGGAATGGCACTTAAGCCCGCATTAAAAGAATACTTAGGATTTGGAGAAGAAGATAGCGTGATGGGCATCCTGTATTTTGGGTACGCCGATGAATACCCTGAGGCAAAAAGGACAACAGAGATAGAAGAAAAGATCACCTGGATAAAATAATAATTGAATAATTCTGCCGTTTATTTACAGATTAAATGCAATAAATATCTTACTTTAAAGTTTACAGATTAATTGTAAATTATTATTTAAGATATTTATTTAATCATTAAACTATAATTTACCGTTATAATTAATTAAAATTAGTAACAAAAAAGCAGAACCTAATTCTGTTTTTTGCGTAAAAATGGGCACTAATTAAGTATTGATTTAACCCAAGGTAAAGAATGAAAAAACTTCCAGGCGGATTGCTATGCCTTTTACTGATCCTCTCAATTACTATCGTCAGCTGGAAGCCGGCAGAAATCAACAGGAATATTAATGGTTTAAAAAACACTTTCTCTGCAAGAGAATTCCTAGAAAAATACATTAGCAATATTTACGAATCTGCACATTTACAAGAATCAGGGTTAGCGGCAGATGTATTTAAAAAAGCCATAACGGGTTTCATCAACTTAAAAATAAACAATAAATTACCGCAAGGCAGTTCAATCCTTACCGTTATTGATTTTACCAAATCAAGCCACGAAAAACGGATGTGGATAATTGATGTGATTAATAGGGATTTGATTTTAAATACCTGGGTAGCACACGGACATGGCAGCGGCGATGATATGGCAACCAGCTTTTCGGATAAAGTGGATTCGCACAAAAGCAGCCTTGGTTTCTATGTTACCGATGATGTCTATTATGGGAAAAACGGCCGATCGTTACGATTGGACGGAATGGATGTAGGCTTTAATACAAACGCCCGTGAACGTGCAATTGTAGTACACGGCGCTGATTATGTAGGCGAAAATGCAATTGGACAGATTGGCCGTCTTGGCCGCAGCTTTGGCTGTCCGGCAGTACCGCCTGAAGTTGCCGACCAGGTTATTGATGCTATAAAAGATAAAACAGTAATATTTATCAATGGCAATAGCTGGCGATATAAATCAAAATATCTTAACGAGGGCCTGGCTGCCGATTATTTAACAAATGATGTTAATGGCATAGTAATGGCCAGCTTGTAAAGAGGCTGATTTTAATTTTGTTCAGGATGTAAAAGCCTTTGTAAATGGTCATACAACACAATATCATGCCCGTAAACATCTTTCCTGAATTGTAATTCGCCCTTTTCATCGGCCCAGCAGGTTACATAAGTAATATAAACCGGAACCTTTTTCGATAGGTAAATTGACGTAGGGTTTGGGTTATCCTCAGCCATATCTTTAGCTATGGTATCATATTTTTCTCCCTTGCCAAATAAATTCAAAGCTAAGCCCTGCGGATCGCCAAGACGCACGCAACCGTGGCTTACAGCGCGCATCTTTTTATAGAACGCCCATTTCACAGGTGTATCGTGCAAATAAACACTGCTGCGGTTATTAAACAGGAATTTTATTTTACCCAATGAATTATCAGCTCCGGGGTTTTGTTTAAACTCGTATTGCGAATTCTCCTTGGTTACTTTTGTCCAGTCTATGTCTTCAGGGTTCTCAATCAATGTATCATTTTTATAAACATCAATATTTTTGTTCGAAAAGTAAAACCGGTCTTTGGCAGCTTCAACCAACACCTCTTTATTAGCAATGCTGCGTGGGATATTCCAGATTGGGTTAACGTCAACACTGTGTATCAGGCTGTTTAGTAATGGGGTTTCATGCTCGTTGGGTTTATCCTCTTTTGTGGTGTCATCATAGGCAACAAGGGTGTTTGCATTATCCATATTGCGGCCCTCGCCAACACATACTTTCATATACAGAACAGATTTGCCGCTATCAACCACATTTAAGCCGAAATCGGGAATGTTTACTATTACATACTTGTCTTCATAAGGCTTATTCCGCCACCTTAAACGCTCAAGGTTAACCAACAAAATACGCTTGGTTTCCTCTTGTGAAATTCCTGGAGCTGTGTAACCTTCGGCAAATGCTTTTTTCAGCGCTAAATATTGAGGATTCTTAGGTTGTATGCTTTCCAGGTAATCGCGCATATTGCTGATACGGAATATCTGCAGCATTGAAATACTATCAGGCCTTTTGGTGGCGGTAAAATATCGCTGGTAAATAATTTTAGGGTTAATTATCCCGTATTGCAGCGCATTTGAATAATTAATCAACGAATTGGCAGCCGTAAGCTCAAGTTCAGCTATATCATTGTAAGCTTCATCAATTGTCCGGGAATGGGTTTTATCATTAAATTTATATATCAGCGTTCTTAACCCATCAGCATCAAACATGCTTGCATCAAGCCCGTGCTCATTAGCCTTAAGGTAATAATCAGTCATTGTATACATATCATTATTAAATAAATGATCTATCAATAACTCAGGCTTGTAATGATTTTTAGTGTAATGATCTATAATAAAATCAGCATGTTTTAAATTTGATCTTTCGCGGTTAAGCACCTTTTTAAATACTTTTGAAAAACCTTCGGGGGTGTATTCCTGGAAAACTTTGTTATGTGTTTTCTTAAAAAGCAGGTTAGCAACCTCGCTGCGCTTTTTTCTGCAGCCCTGGAAAGTAATAAGAAAAACCGGAAGTAATAAGATTAAAACGGCGACGGTAATTTTCTTTACCGGGGTAAATTTGATCATAGTGAGTAATGGGCTCAAAGATAAGGCATTATTAGCAATTCAGACAGCACAAGTTGATATTAGATTTTTGTTAATTTTGAACACATATTATAGCCCTGTTATTCATAGCCAAAAGCATGCCGATGAAAAGATATTTTTTGATTATTTTATTACTATTCGCCGTTTTTCAATTAAAGGCACAAAAATTCAAACCGGTTAATCCAAATGCCTCAGCCGGGGTTAAAAAAATCCTTAATTTACTGTATGCTATAAAAGGCAAATACATTCTTTCAGGACAGCAGAATTATAACAGTGATTTAAATGTGTTTTCTGACAGTGCAAAAAATATCACCGGGAAATATCCTGCAGTGTGGGGAAGCGATTTCATTAATTGGGGAGATAAAGACCTTGGACCGCAGATTGTTGAAGAAGCGAAAAAAAAATATCATGAAGGCTACCTGGTAACCTTAATGTGGCACGAGGGCAAACCAACCGACACTCCGCCATACGAATTTTCGAAAAATGTAATAGCCAAAATGACTGATGCCGAGTGGAATGAATTGATAACGCCTGGCACTGCGCTTAATAAAAAATGGCTCGACCAGATTGATGTA
>JABDFZ010000158.1 GCA_013286325.1 Bacteroidota bacterium
ATAAATGAGCTTGTTAACTATATTCATAACCATATTTACGAACCCGAATTAATACAGATAAATAATCTGGCTGAACAATTTGGCTATTCAAAGCATTACTTTGGCCTGTATTTCAAAGAACAAATGGGCGTTACACTTGGCGAATATATTAGCAGTTATAAAATGCACCTTATCATTAACAGGTTAAAATATAGCTTGTTTTCAATAAAGGAGATCAGTTATGAACTCGGTTTTACCGACCTGAGCCATTTTAATAAATTCTTTAAAAAGAATAAAGGCATTAATCCTTCCGATTTCAGGAAACGGCTACAGGCATCATAATCCGTTTAAAATTTTATTCTTACTGCAACAGTGGGATAAACTTCGAAAAGGTTTTCTGTTGTTATAATGTGGTAATACAATAGTGCCCTCGAGCCCAATGCAAAGCCCTTGCGGATATTGAACCATACCTGTGGCTCTCCAAAAAAGATAATCCTTTTACCATTTAGGTTTTTTGTAAAATCATCTCCCTGGTTTTTATTTGCTGTATACAACTCAAAATCTCCCGAAAATTCTACTTTATAATTCCAGAACCCTTTTCCCCAATACAAGGTAAACATTCCATCATTGCTGGGCTTTTTCAGCGTGTTATGCGAATAGCTTAAAGCAACACTGAAATAAGCCCCTTTCCATTGAAAAGGGTAACTTGAACCAACGGAAAAACTATTGTTTATATAATAGCTATATTGCTTTGGCTCGGTTACTCCAAGGCCGCCACTATATTGTATGGTTAAATAAATTTTCGGTTTCCAAAAGCGAAAACTTTGTAATACCTGGATAAACGCTTTCCCTATGTTATCATAATTGCCCTGTAAATCGGTTTCTGCTTTTAAAAAGAAAGAACCTGGTTTTATAAACGAAGAAGTATCTGCCTGGGCTTTAAAATATTCAAAGTAAATGGTCGGGAAATTTCGTGAATTGCGTTTGGGATCAATAGAATGCCTGAAATCGTAATGCAATTGCAGGTTCTGTGAAAAAACATGCATAGAACAAATACAAAAGCCTATCAAAATTATCTGCTTCATTTTTATATTTTTAATGAGATATTTAAAACATGCACCTTTAGTTGCCAGGGCAAATGTGAAATAATTGGTTTTGTAAGCGCGTAATTGCAGCGTAAACGTGGCGTAATTCTATATTTACAGAAATATGTTGCTGATATATAGTCATCTATGAATGAGTTGGATTTTTTGATCTTTACCGGATTATTTAAAAATGCATATGAAAAATGCTTCGGTCAGGCTATACAAAATCCATTAACTGAAACTGAAAGCAAAATTTTTTGCAATAAAATACTCGATCAAACCGGTCTTTCAATAGGATGGAAGAGTGTAAAGAACTATTCCATTTTTATAACTGATGCTACTGCAGGCAAAAAGGAAAACCCATCTATAGCCACTTTAGATACCCTGGCACGTTATGTTTTAGGAGCGCCATACACTAACGAGATCCAAAGGAAAAATGATGAAAGCCACCATCCTTACTGGTTCTTGTATAAAGAAAAGTTTAATAAATCATCACAAAAGGAAAACAGGAAAAGTTTATCCAAAGCGCTGATAGCGGCATTTGCAGGTTTAATAATTATAGTTTCTTTATTGGTTTATTTTAAACTTGTTGTTAGCCCTGAAAGAACGCGGTTTACCGATCACTTTAACCACATAGATGAAACAAGCATGCTTGCTAATGGCTGGTTTGTAAAATCAGAAGATACCGGTTATTGGAATAAAAGGGGAGAAAAGCCCAACCGACTTACCCTGTATACTTTGAAAGGCGATAACTGGCCCGACTCTTTGTCGAAACCTGAGATAAAAGATTTATTGCTGAGGACTATTCCTTCAGATTGTTTTACTGCAGAAGTACACCTTGAAAACTTTATCCCCAAGCAGGAATGGCAGCAGGCGGGGATTTTATTATTAGAGGATACTTCGTTTACAGGGAAAAGCATAAGGCTATCGCTTGCTTATAACGATTATTTTGGTGGCATGAAAAGGCCAAGAGAGATCCTGATACAAGCCATCACATCTTTAGGCAATGGATTCGGCAAGCCCGAAGAGATTGCTCATAAAGTGATCTTTTATCCCGATAGCAGCAATAATAGCGCCTTATTAGCTCCGAACCTTAAAAGCCCGGCGTTAAGGATTGAAAAGCACAGCAATAAATTCAGGTTTTTATATGCCGACGGTATAAGTGAAAATGCAGCTTTTAAAGAGGTGGTAAGCCAGGAGTTTAATATAAAACCTAAATATATAGGCATCTTTGCCATAAGAGGTTTTACCAGTTCAGAAGCTGTTCCGGTAAGTTTTAAATTTTTCAGGCTGACAGGAGAATCTTGCGGTGACTGAAATTTATAAACGAGTACTATTCAATTAAAAAAGGGGCCTGCAGCAATTGCCGCAGAACCCCCATTATAATCCCACTCGAAACAAAACACTCAAATTAATTGGTCACAATAACTACAGCTGTTTTCATCATTGAATGAATAAGGCAGTGATATTTAAATGTGCCGGCAGTATTAAATGTAAAATTAAAGGTTTGGTTGGTTGCAAGGCTTCCACTGTCAAAAGCACTGCTTAACTCAGTTACGGTATGCGGGGCTGTATCTTTGTTTGTCCAGGTAATAGAGCCGCCTGCTTTAATAGTTACAGTATCAGGAACGAAAGCAAAATTCTGCACAGATACAGTAGCTGCCGCAGCAGGTGCCGGGCCGGGTTTTACCGTATTTGATGAGCAACTGTAAATTAAGGCTATGCCCGATAAAACTATCAATGATAAAATGATCCTCTTTTTCATACAATAATACTTTAGATAAATGTTGTTTATATCATCACGGATTAAAAGCCAGAAAGGTTGCCTTCGGCTATAATTTATTTCCATGCAATTAATTGAAACGGGCTTCCTCATACATACGATACGTAGTTTTACGCAGTAAAATGGGTGGAAATACGGTATGTCGATAAGTGGTTTTGATCTAATTTTACAGCACCTGATTAATTAAAGATTATTATGGCCGTACGTATAATTTGTATCAAAAAAGATGAGGAGGTAAGCGATAACCCTTACCTGGCAATTGATTATTTTGAATGGGTAAACGAAAGAATAAATGTTAACGGCATAACCGATAGAACGCAAATACACGATTGGATAAAAGATGGTAACGGTGAGGCCTATATTATTGATGCCAGCGGAAACAAAATTTACCTTATACCAGCAATTTGTCCGCAGGGTAATAAATATGTTAAAACAGTTGTTGATGAAACAATAACGGACAATTTGTTACTGTTGCCGCTGTGCGATTAATAAATATTACATAGTCCAGTCTTTATAAGGGTGCAATGCAAGGTTTGAGTTATAATATCTCACATCATGGCTTACCTCTGCGGCTATCCAATCGGGTTTTTCAAATGTCTCATCCTCTTGTTGTAATTCAATCTCCGCAACCATAAGCCCTGTATTATCACCCAAAAACTCATCTACCTCCCATAATTTATCTCCGAAATAAATACAATATCGGATTTTTTCAACTTCAGATAATGCGAAGCCGGCAAGCAGCTCTGAGGCATCATTTAAAGGTATTTCATACTCAAACTCCTTGCGCGATATTCCGGCTGTAACTCCTTTTATAGTAATAAATGCTTTATCGCCGGCAATTCTAATCCTTATGGTTCGTTGTATTTCATCCAATAAATAGCCCTGCCTGTAATATACTCCCTCTGGCTTGGCTGCCTGCTGCCATTTTTCGTGATCAACTAAAAACTTCCGTTCTATTTCAATACCCATGCAGTTAAGATTAGAGACTGATGATTAGAATTAATCAGCCCCGACAAATTTGCGAATTCAAAATAATAAATATTATATTTATTAAAACTTAAATACTTAATACAATGGACATTTCACACATTAACTGGCTTGCCATTATCGTGGCTGCCCTTTCAGCATTTATGGTTGGTGGTATCTGGTATTCAAAATCCTTATTTGGGAATGCCTGGATGGCAGACAGCAACCTCACAATTGAACAAATTCAGACGGGTAATAAAGGGAAGATATTTGGCTTCACAGCCGTTTTTTCACTTATTATGGCCGTAAACCTTGGCATGTTCCTGGCTGATGCTAAAACCGACCTGAGTTGGGGTGCAACCGCCGGTTTCCTGGCCGGGGTGTGGACTTTTAGCGCGATAGCTATTCACAGTTTATTCGAATTAAAAAGCTGGCGATACATATTTATTAATGGTGGCTACAGTGTTGTTTCCCTAACACTGATGGGGACAATTATCGGGGCTTGGAGATAAAAGTGGTTGATTAAGTTAGATGATTTTGAGTTGATTAAGTTTACACAATACTATAAACTCAATCAACCAATAAATAATTATTAAGTACGATTAAACTTAATAATTTTGCACGCGTCATAAGTATATAGAAATTATTATTTACTTATTAGCTTATTAAACGTGCCTTTATCATGAAAAAGATATATTATGTAGTATTGCCAATTGCAGGCATTTTAAGTTCCTGCTCACCAATCATATACACCGCACAACCTGTTAGTCAACCTGTCGATCAGCCTGTTTACGATCAGCCGCAACAGATGACCGATCAGGTTTTTTATGACGAACTTAGTCCGTATGGGCAATGGGTTGATTACCCTAATTATGGCTACGTATGGCAGCCAAATGTTGGCGACGATTTTAGGCCCTACGATACCAATGGGAATTGGGTTTACAGTGACGAAGGGTGGACATGGGTATCAAACTATAGCTGGGGCTGGGCTCCTTTTCACTATGGAAGATGGTTCTACGATGGTAACTACGGCTGGATGTGGATGCCCGGCAACGAATGGGCTCCTGCATGGGTAACCTGGGGACAAAGCAACGACTACTATGGCTGGGCTCCTATACCTCCCAATGTTGGTTACAACAGTGGTTGGAGGCCAAGAAATGAAGATTGGAATTTTGTTCCGTCTCACCGTATCAATCAACCAAACGTTAATATGTATGTAGTTAGAAATAATGTAACAGTTATTAATAATACAACCATTATCAATAATTACTACAATAACAATAATAATGGTAGTGGTGGCGGGCATCGCGGCTTTACATATAACCGTGGTCCAAGGGTTAATGATGTTGAAAGCAGGACAAACACCCGGATACAACCGGTTAGGATAGGTGTAAGTACAAGGCCAGGGCAATCTCTATCAAATAATCAGCTTAATATTTACAGGCCGGTTATCAAACAAAATCCTGATCAGGGAGGTCAAAAACCGGCACCGCAGCATGTGGTAAACTTTGGTCAGGGAGGCAGAAGACCTCTGAATCAGAGACCCGTTACAGGACAACCAAATCAGAATCCAAACCCGCAACAGGGACAACAAAACCCAAGGCCAGGAAACGGACATGATAACCAAAATCCAAATCCACAACAAGGCCAGCAATATCCAAGGCCAGGAAATGGACAGGCTAATCAGAATCCGAACCCACAACAAGGCCAGCAATATCCAAGGCCAGGAAATGGACAGGCTAAT
>JABDFZ010000159.1 GCA_013286325.1 Bacteroidota bacterium
TAAGAAGGGAGGCCAAATCCAAGCGGATGGGTATTATCAAGATTTATTTTATAAATTGCGCCGGGTACGCTTGACCGGATTGCATCGCGGTCGCGCTCATTGTATGATATTAAAACCGGCTCCTTCGCCTTTGAATCGGCCTTATCGTCTTTCTTTTCTTCTTTTTTCTTTATAGCAAATCCTTTTTTATCAATTAACTGGGCAACCGCGTTCTGGATAGCTATCAGCTTGCCTCCATCGTGCACCCATGCTTGCAGTTTATCAGATGGAAAATTGTCGTAATTGCCGTCAGGAAAAATAGCCACGTCAAAGTCCGACAGCCGGGCACGGTTAAGGTCCTGGAACCTTACAAGGGTAACAGGATAACCTATCTGTTGTTCGAAAAAATGCCAGATCTCGCCCATTGCTTCTGCAGATACATCATTGCCTGTAACCAGCATTACCCGTGGCTGGCGAATGTATTTTACCACATCGGAGCCCAAATCGGCACCTTTTTCGACAAAGCCAGACATTAAAGGCGTTAAATCCTGGTTAAGCGTTGTAGCTATTCTTGCAACGGTTTGATCAAAATCTGTTCTGTCATTTCCGGCCCGCGTTATCAGTAATGATCCTGCTGTAAACTTTTTACCGCCTGCCTCAAAGGGTTTTTCAGAGTAACGTACCTTTATATTATTCTTTAGCAATGCGGCTAAAAACTTAACATCATTAACCGACTGCCACGAGGAAACATAGGCATAAGCATGTGTGTTAACCAATACTTGCGGCTTCGAGGTGCTGTAAGTAGTCGACACGGGCTTTAACGACTCCTTTACACCATAAGCCTTTAACCCATATATATACGGAAGCGACCATGCCGTAATATCATAAGTATTTGAATCGGCCACAAATGTTTTAGGCTCAAGCAATACATTTAATAATACCGATTTTGACTGATAGGCATTAATGATCAAATCATTTGGGCCAACGTCGTATTGCTCTGTTTTACCGCTCACATAGTCGTACCCGGTAATGCCGCTTTTTAAACCGAAACCATATTGAATGCCATTCCTGTCGAGCAGTTGGGTTAAGGCATTTACTTTATCAACGTTATCATTTTTTAATAACATAAGTTTTGTATTCACCCGGCGGGTTGGCACGGCTGTTATCATAAAACTTTTTAAACTCATCCAGAAGTTTTTGCGCATACGCCGATGCCACTTCGATAGTACTTAAACTGGTTGAATGATGGTGAGCAACCCTATCGGTCAGTGTCAGGGTATCCCCGGTACGGGTAACAACAGCTAAACCGGCGCTTATGCCGCCTTGCTCATAGGTCATACCGATAGAACCATTATATATAGGATAGGTATCCCCATAAGAAGGATATAACAGATCGAACTCCTGTTTGGTAAAATATAGCCAGCCATTCTGGTCGAAATATTTTGCATTGTTTTTACCTATAGTTGTCTGGAACTCGCGCTGCCACGGGGTAATAACTTTATGAAAAGGTTCGGCAGCGGGTGCGAAATAGTATGGGGCGTTATAACCCTGCTCGTGGTAATCAACATGTATTTCAGGCAGCCACTGGTTAAATAACGCCAGGCGTGCCTGGGTTTCTTTTTGTGTTTGCCATGCCCAATCGCGGTTGAGATCGAAATAATAATGGTTTATCCTTCCGCCTGGCCAAGGTTCGGCATGCTCGCGCGAAGATAGGTATGCATCTGGTGTTTCCCCTTTTACCGAATTATAAAAATTTACGTAACGGTCGCGCCCGTCAGGGTTTAAACAAGGATCGATAACAACAACAGTATTTTTTAACCAGGGACTGGTACGGGCGTTCGACTGATCGACCATATCATACAAGGTCCACATAGCAGCTTCGGATGAGGCGGGTTCATTACCATGTACATTATAGCTTAACCAGCAGATAACAGGTGTAGTGGCAGTTGAGGATGAGGCAGGGGTACTTTTAACTGTATTGCTGCTTGCACTGCTCCCGGCTGTTGTTACCAGCCCGGCCAGGCGTAAATTATTTTGGCGGATATCTTCGAGCTTACCGATATTTTCTTCGGAAGCGATGAACATAGCTAAAAGCGGCCTGCCCTCGTTAGTGGTACCATATTGAACCAGCTTTACATTTTTTGATGCCTGGGCGATATATTTAAAATATGCAACAATTTTATAATGAGGAGTAAATTGATCGCCAAGCTTATATCCTAAAAATTTCTCGGGCGATTGAATAGATTGTGAGAAGACAGTACAAAAAGAGCCTAATAAAATAAATGACAGGAGTAGCTTTTTTATCATCGGTGCAGATTATGGTAATGCTAATATAAAATTAAAAAACGAATTTCCCGGAATTGCAGACTTGATACGGCTAAAGCCCCGTTTTCGCTTTATATTGGCCGTTCCTAAAAAGGAGTAAAAAATCAGCACATTTGCGCGATATTATATCAATAAACATGGAACCGGTACAGGCATTACAAAAATATTTCGGATACAGCGGTTTCAGGCACGAGCAGGAGGCCATTATAAGGCATGTTTTAGATAAGAAAGATGTACTGGCACTGATGCCTACCGGTGGTGGTAAGTCAATATGCTACCAGTTGCCTGCCGTAATGCTTGAGGGCCTTACCATAGTGATCTCGCCACTTATTGCGCTGATGAAAGATCAGGTGGATGCGCTGAATGTCAATGGCATTCCTGCGGCCTTTTTTAATTCGAGCCAGTCTACACAGGAACAAACAGAACTCGCAACAAAACTGCGCAACAACCAGGTGAAGCTATTGTACCTGGCTCCCGAACGTTTATTTGCGAATGAAAGTAAACTTATTGGTTTTTTAAAAACACTGCCTGTTTCTCTTATCGTTATTGATGAGGCACATTGTATATCGCATTGGGGGCACGATTTCAGGCCGGAGTACCTGGCACTTGCCGGGTTAAAAGATCATTTTCCCGCAATCCCGGTTATTGCACTTACCGCAACAGCAGATAAGCTTACCAAGAAGGATATCCTTGAGAAACTGAACCTCAAAGATCCGGCAATATTTATATCCTCGTTTAACCGTGCTAATATAACCTACCGGGTTATCCCTAAAAAGAATAGCTTTAACCAGCTGCTTGCTTTTTTGGATGAACGGAAGGACGAATCGGGTATTATTTATTGCCTGTCGCGTAAATCCACCGAAGCATTGGCGGCAGATTTAAAAGAAGAAGGTTTTTTTGCTGAAGCCTATCATGCAGGACTGGATAATGCGCTTAAAGCCCGTACCCAGGAAGCTTTTTTGCGCGATGAGGTACGGATAATTGTGGCAACTATCGCTTTTGGTATGGGGATCAATAAATCGAATGTGCGATACGTGGTACACGTGGATATGCCTAAAAATATTGAGGGCTATTACCAGGAGACCGGGCGTGCAGGCAGAGATGGGTTACCATCTGAAGCGATGTTGCTTTATTCGCCCGGAGACGCTGTTAAGCTGAAGCAGTTTGCCATGATTGAGGATAACCCTGATCAAAGCCGCATTATGCTGAAAAAACTGGATGATATGGTGAAATACTGCCAGCTCCATGCCTGCAGAAGACAATTCTTACTTCAATATTTTGATGAGGCTTTCCCTCCAAATTGCGGTTCATGCGATTTTTGTTTAACAGAGTTTAAAAAGTTTGATGGTACACTAATCGCCCAAAAAGCGCTATCGGCAGTTGCACGGCTTAAAGAACGTTTTGGCAGCACTTATGTGATTGATCTGTTGCGCGGATCGAAAAATGAAAAAATAAGGGAAGAGCATAAACAGTTAAAAACTTATGGCATAGGCGCCGATATCAGTAAGGCAGATTGGGCCCGGTATATCCGGGAGCTTACGGCAATGGGGTATCTGCAGGTAACGGATGATATTTATCCTGTATTAAAGCTGACCCCTAAAAGCGAGTTAGTACTTAAAGGGCTGGAAAAGGTTGAACTGGTAGAAGCTGAAACTACTGAGGAACACAAACCGGTTGCCGCGCTTCCGTTTGAAGCCAGCTTGCTTAATGAGCTAAAAAACATCAGGCGGGATATTGCGCTGCACGAGAATGTGCCACCTTATATTATCCTGTCGGATGCTACTCTGATGGAAATTGCTACCTATCTGCCCCAAAGCCTGGACGAATTGCGATTAGTATCAGGTTTTGGTGATATTAAGCTTGCGCGTTACGGACGAGAGTTTTTGTTGCCGGTTAAAGATTATTGTATTAAAAATGGCTTATCATCCAAAATAAAACAAAAAACACCCAAACGCGAACGGAAGGCCAAAACAGAAAAAGCAAGCAAAACAAGCGACTCTAACGATACGGCTTATAAGAGTTTTCTCCTTTATAAAGCAGGCAAAACAATTGCAGAAATAGCTGCCGAGCGCAACCTTGCAGTCACAACCATTGAAGGGCATTTGAGCTTTTATATTTACAATGGCTCGATAGATATAGCAGAGATGGTAACCGAAGAGAAAAAGTTGAAGATACAGGATATCATTGAAAGCTATGGTGCCGAAAAACTGTCGCCTTTAAAAGAAGTGTTAGGAGACGATTACAGCTATGGCGAGATTAGGGCGGTAATAGCGTGGATGCGCAAAGTCGGGATGATATAAGCCCTAAGGAAATCGCTTCCTTTCTCAAGGGAAGCGGGCATCATGCAATTAACTATTAACCGACCTTTCATTAACTAGATGAAAGACGTATAAAGAACTGAGTACAACAAAATTTACGAAATCCGTAAATCAAAATCGTTTGAACGTTACTGTTATATACCAGAAGAAGCCGCCTAAAAAGACGGCTTCTTCTGGTCTTTTAATTCAACCCTTTTTTACCAGCCTGGGTTTTGTGGCTTTAAGTTAGGGTTAAGCGTCATATCATAAGGAGGTATTGCCCATACAAACTTATTGTCATCAGCGGCAATAGTTAAGTTAATTCCCTGACCTATAAGAACATCTGGGTTTTGAGGCCCCCCCCCCTTGTGAAGCCCAAATGCCAGCGTTTAAGGTCGTCCAAACGGAAGCCTTCAAATGCCAGTTCAAGGGTTCTTTCCTTCCTGATAGCATCTGTTAAAGCAGTTCCGCTGGCATTAATTGTGCTTCCGCCTACGCGTGCAGCATGCAAAAAGTTAAGGTACTTTAAGGCATTCGCCGCATCGCCATTACTGGCAGCAGCTTCTGCAGCTATCAGATACATTTCACCGATACGAAATACCTTTGATGCATTCACATACTTAGAGATTGCGCCTGCAGTATTAAATGCGGGATTACCCGGATATTTATTTATCAAATTAAGATTGGTTACAACACTGTTTATACTTACATTAAGATTGGCGAAATAAGTGGCCTTGCGGATATCCGCATTGTCGTACATGTCAACTATTGTTTTGGTTGGAACATATGACGGATCATAAGCACTGAAAGTCTGTGTAAAATTTCTATAATTCAAAAAGGTTGAATTACCGCCACTGAGCTCACTTACACT
>JABDFZ010000160.1 GCA_013286325.1 Bacteroidota bacterium
TAGTATCGTTTTGCTTTGAAAATTTTACCGCATTGGTGATGAGGTTACGGATAACTATACGGATGGAATTAGGGTCGGCAGATGCAACTGCATCATTCGGAACGCTATCAATTAAGTTAATACCCTTTAGTTTAGCTTGTTCAATATAGGTTTCTGTTTCGTAAGCAACTATATCTTTTATATAAAAGCTTTTTGCCGAGCTTTCAAAATTGTCCATCTGGCTATTTATCCAAAATAGCAGCGTATCAAGGAAATCCGAAGTGTATTCTAGTTTTTTTAATACACTCGGTATCATATCCAGCAGTTGCTCGTGAGAGATGGTTTCATCCTGCAGCAGACTGAATAATCCGCGTAAAGTACTTAACGGAGCCCTGAGGTCATGCGCCAGAACTGATATCAACCTGTCTTTTAGGGTATTGAGATTGTTTAGTTTTTGAGCCTGGTCATCAAGGTCGGCTTTTTGCTGCAATACCTCTTTGTTTTTATCCTCGAGCATTGCATTTATTTTTTGCTGCTTGCGTTTTTGGCGATAATAAACGATAGAAACAGCTATCATGCCTGCTATAATGGTTAAAAATACGGTATTTATTAACCGCTGCTGTTTGATTTTTTGATTAAACGATTCGTCTTTTTCCCGGCGCTGTTGAGCAAGCTGGCGCTCTTTTGATGCAAAGTCGAATTCGAGATTGTAGGAAGTTAGCTTCTGGAGGCTTTCATTATTGTTCAGGCTGTCTTTTAAAACAATATATTGCCTTAACATTTTATACGCATCATCAAATTTTCCTAAGCCTGCTAAGGTCTTGTTCAATTGTAACGCAGCGTTAGACCGTACTACTAAATTACGTAAGGTAGCCGCCAGCTTTTGCCCCTGTATAGCATATTTGTAAGCATTTTTAAAGTCCTTTTGCAGATTATACATTGTAGCAAAGCCAATTAAAGCATAAGCTTCATTGTAAACTATTTTGTATTTACTCGCGATTTGCAGTGAAGTATCGAGATAGTTTTTTGCAATTCCAAACTGATCTTTATGTGCATAGCATATACCCAAATCGGTATATACAGAGCTCATTCCATCTTTATCATCCTGATTTTTAGCAATCTTGATGGCTTTTGCCAGGTGTACAATAGCGCGGTCATATTCTTTATGTGCAATTAGCACTTCGCCAATGTTTTCATTAACTGTGCCTACTCCCTGCAGATCGTTTGTCCCTTTAAATAAATTGAGCGCTTTTTTATAATATTCAAGCGCCCGGGGGTAAACCTCCATGCCCTGTAAAACAACACCTATATCATTATATATTGCAGCAGTAGCCAGTTTATCATTATCTTCAATGTTAATAAACAAGGCCTTATAATAATAGTCGAGCGCGGTTGAATTCTGGCCCTCACTAAAATAAACAATGCCAATATTTTTATAGCAGTCGGCAGTTTCGGGCCCATTTTTCAACTGCTTATTTATATCTAAAGCTAAATTTAAATAAGTTAACGCCAATTGATATTTTGCCAGCAAATTGTACATGCGCCCATATTGGGCATAGCAACTACTAAGCCCGTTATAGTTGTTTATGCTTTTGTAAATTGAAATGGCTTCATCAAAATCCTGTATAGCCAGCTTGAATTTTCCTTTAAAATAATTTGCATGCCCTGTTTGTACCAGGCCGTCGGCAATACCGGCTTTATAATTGATTTTACGGGATAATTCAATACTCTTATGTCCGAAATAAAGTGTGCTATCGGGATTTGATTCAAAGTAATTGGCCGCCAGTTTGTTTAGCCTGTTTATATTAACAGTATCGGCTTTGCCGTTTGAAGACGATGCTATTAGTGTCTTTAAACTATCAAGCCGCCCTCTGTCTATAGCAGCAAACCCCGAAATTGAGATGAATAATAAAGATAAAGTTAGGTAAAGCCTCAAAGTTTAAAATGTTTTAATTACCCCATTGTTATATAGCACACCCTGTTCTACAAGCACTTATACGAAAAAGGGACACCATTTTGTTTTGTATTTTTTAAAATAAAAGAAAAGTATTTTCAAAAAGAGGCTGGAGGGATGAGTTAAGCTGTTTAGGAAGGAGGGAATGCAAATAAGAAAGCCCTTCTCCTGTTTAGGAAAAGGGCTTTCGTTAATTAAGTATATTTAATGCCTTATTTTAAAGCATTAACAAATTTTGTAAGCTTTGATTTATTGTTTGACGCCTTATTTTTATGAATAACATTCTTTTTAGCCAAACGGTCAAGCATTGAAATTACTTTAACTAAAAGCACACTTGCATCTGCTTTAGTTGTAGTGCCTCTTAATTTTTTTATGGCGTTCCTGGTGGTTTTAGCCTGGTACCTGTTGCGTAAGCGCTTCGCAGCGTTTGAACGGATCCTTTTTAATGATGATTTATGATTTGCCATTGTATAGCTTGTTATTCTTTCTTTTATTTTAAGGACTGCAAATATAGGATGATTATTTTAAAAATCAAATACCTTTTTTTATTTTTTGAAGATGTTGTAAAGTTGGAATGTTTTAAGGTTCAAATGTTTGGTGTTTTTTGAAATTCTACCAATCCTGATCATTTAAAACAATATACCTTACAGCAACAATACTTTTATATTTGAACATGAAACAATTCTTCAGGCTAACTATTGGATCAATTCTTCTCCTTGCGTTCTCATCCTGGGGATTCTTCGCACATTACCGTATTGGACGTCTTGCTGTTTTTACTTTACCTAAACCTATGGCGGGCTTTTATAAAAGCAATATTGAATACTTAACCGAACATGCAATAAGTGCGGATAAACGCAGATATGTAGACTCGACTGAAGCTCCGCATCATTTTTTAAATGCTGACCATTATGGCAAGGATCCATTTAAACATATCCCTCAAAACTGGTACGATGCGGCAAAAAAATATACTGCTGATACGCTTAATAAATATGGAACGGTTCCGTGGACTATCCAATACAATTATTACAAACTTGTAAAGGCATTTAAGGCGCATGATACTACAGCAATATTAAATACATCGGCAAACTTAGGCCATTATATTGCTGATGCGCATGTTCCTTTACATCTTACCCAAAACTATAACGGACAGCTGACCGATCAAACAGGAATACATGCTTTATGGGAAAGCCGCATACCGGAGCTGTTTGGCGACAAGTATAATTATTATGTCGGTAAGGCCCGCTATATTGAAAACCCATTGACAGAAGCTTTTAAAATATGCCGCAGCTCGTTTAAAAGTGTTGATACTGTTTTGCGGTTTGAGCGAATGTTAAGCAAATCATTCCCGGCAGATAAAAAATATGAAATGATAAAACATGGGAAAAAGGAGGTTAAGGATTATTCAGTTGCGTACGCCAGTGCTTACAACAAAATGTTAAAAGGAATGATTGAATGCAGAATGCGGTCGGCTATACTGGCCGTAGGTAGTTACTGGTATTCTGCCTGGGTAGATGCCGGGCAACCCGATTTAAATAAGCTGATTAAACAGCCTTTGGATGAAACTGAAAAAAGAAAGCTACAGCAGGAAGAGGCTTTGTATAAAAGTGGAAAAATGTTAGTTTTAGCTAAATAATTGATAATGAGAAAGAAAATAGCATCGCTAAGCAAAAAACGATCATCGGTATTTGTGTGGCGCAGTCATGAACCATCGAGACTGGAAACCTTTAGTGATGCGGTTTTTGCTTTCGCGATAACACTTATAATGGTTTCGCTCGAAGTGCCCCGGACATTTGATGAGCTTTTTGAAGTGTTTAAAGGCTTCATTAGTTTCGCCTGCTGTTTCGGGATTCTTTTTATGATCTGGAACAACCAGAATATTTATTTCAGAAGGTATGGGTTGAATAATGCTTACGTAACATTCTTAAATGCCACGCTGCTGTTTTTTGTGCTGATGTATGTATACCCACTTAAGTTTTTATTTGTTGCCTTATTTTCGGGTGGCCAATACAATTATCACGGGCATACCGGAGTAATGATAACTGAAGAACAGCAGCCCACCCTAATGTACGTTTACCACTCGGGTTATGCGGCTATTTATGTTCTGTTTTTGCTGATGTACCAGCATGCTAAAAAACACGCCAAGGAAATAAACCTATCGCCTGCTGAACTCTTTGAAACAAATAGCTTTATTATAGTAAATCTTTTTAACGCAGTGCTTGGTTTAACAGGGATCTTATTTGTTTTTCTGGCGCCTATGAAATATAAGGGTTCATCAGGGTTTATTTATATGTCAATCCCATTTCTTTACAGTATTTTATTTGCTGTAAGAGGGAGGCAGGCCCGTAAAAGATTCGGTGAAATTACTGAGCAGGCTTCTTAGTGCCCCTGCTCCGTATAGCAGCATAAATTGGCGGGATGATTGAAATCAAAATAATAGCAACCCCTATTAACGCGAAATGGGCCTTGAAAAATGGAACTGTGCCAAGCTCATATCCTGCGAAAAGGAAAAGAATGATCCAGGATGCGCCATAAAAAATTAAGAGGCACTACAACTAAAGCAGATGCAATAGTGCGTATGATGGGCATGAAACGGCTGAATATTACCGCTTTGCCACCATGTTTATCGAAAAAAAGCCTTGGCTTGCAGATAGTAATCTAACTTTAAAATCTTATTTTTTTCCTTAAATACTTTTGGTCCCAGGTAATTGCCTAATAAATAATTCACGGTATTGCCTAAAAAAGCAGCGGCAATTAGTATTATTCCAAGTAAAAAAATGTTAAGGCCGGTAGCTCCACCTGCTATTAATGCACCTGCGGCAAATAGTAATGAATCGCCGGGTAAAAACGGGGGTAATTACAAAGCCTGTTTCAGCAAAAATTATGGCAAATAATATCAGATAGGTTAAAGCATGATACTGGCTTATTATATCGGCCAGGTGCTTGTCAATGTGTAATATAAAATCAATCAGGCTTTTAACTAATTCCAATGCTTTTAAATTTGGGGCGAATTTAGGGAATAATGTTGAAAGGTTGTAATGTTAAAAAGTTGTAATGTTATTTTTTAAGGGTAAGCCGATTCTGATTTTTCGTTTAAAGCCCCCTAAATAACTTTACAACAATTCTCAACGGTTAGTTATAAGCCCGGCGTTAAAAGCTGCCGAATCTGCACGGTTGCTATAGCCATAAGCATATAAGGTGTATAATCGGCCATCCTGAAGTGTTACGCCTGTTAGCGTTTTTAATACACCTCCCGATCCTGTAGCACTTAGTTGAAAATCATAATTGCCATTGGGCAGCTCAATATATTTTGAATAATTTGGGTAGGTGATTTTACTGAACGCTGTTGTACCATTCGCGGTGACATCGAGGCCGGCGGTTGCAGTTGGAGAAGCGTTAACAAAGCGAACTTTTGCCCTGCCTACTGCCGGCAGACTTGCAGTATCGACTGTGAAAATTGGCAAAATGGAGTTGTCTGATACATTGCCCACAATAAACAAACTGTAACTT
>JABDFZ010000161.1 GCA_013286325.1 Bacteroidota bacterium
ACTGAATCCTTTTTCCACATCCCCTTTAGTACCATTATATCAGGTTTTTGCAGGGTATAGGTCAGCATAAACTTATGCACGGTATCTGCATAGGTGTTAGCTTCTATGGTATGTTTAACGGTATCAGCTTTAAAGCTGTAATACTTCATGCTGTCGTTTATCAGCCTTATTTGTGCGCCGCCAGTGTAGCTTATCATTAATTTGTCCCAGCGGTTGGTATCCGTTTTCAGCGGAGGGAGGGTGTCTTTATTTTTTACAAAGGTTTCCACATTATAAATACCATACAAAGGTGGTTTTTTGGCCTTGATGCCAAATTGCTTCTGTGCAGATATCGCCCCGGTATAGTCGAAAAATACGGTATAGGCTATTAAAAGATATTTAAGAGTAATCAGGGTAATGTTTTTCCACCTGGTTTTAAAACGATGGGGGCTAAGGTTTGATGGCTGTGCATCTTTGTTTTTAAAGAAGAAATTGATTAACCGCCTTGTATCCCTTACCATCAGGAAAAGACACATCAATACTAAAAAAGTAGAAAGCAGTTTTACAGGTACATCAAAACAGTAATTAATAGCCATAATATTACCGGCAACAACAAATCCTACTATTGCGCCCAGCGTAGTTGTGTTGCGGCAGAACAATAGCGCCCCGGTAAGGATCTCGGCAAAACCGGTAAAATAATTAAAACCTGTGGAGTAACCCATATAAGTCCACGCCAGGCCCATTGGCGACATATTGCCCACAGGCTCGAGCAGCCTGCTAAATGATGGCGACGGAAATTGCAGTTTTATCACCTTAAAAAAGCCATAACCCATCATGGTGATAGCCACATAATAGCGCAAAACAGTGGTTAGCCAATAAAGCAATTTGTTGTAGTGCTTGGTATTTCGCCCGGTAACAGACCATATTATTGCACCGATTGCAGATAATACAGTCATAAACAGGATGATCAGGTAGTCGTAAGTGGTATCGCCGCTGCCGTTGGTGAATATGGTTATGGGTTTGGGCTTATGCAGCACATGCTTTGCCAGCCAGGGTATCAGCTTATGAAAAGGCTCGATATAAATTCCAAACAGATTATCGGAATAGGGAAGCACCCCGTTTGGGTTAAAGAAAATATAAAGGATGAAAAATATCAGAAAAAAGCGGAAGGCTACTTTTTGAGCTGTCGACCAGTTTACCGATTCGGTTGTTAGTGTTGTCATGCAGTTTTTGGTTTATTAATGTACGAATTTGTTCGTATAAATATGTACGATAGATTTCGTATTTGCAAATGATTTATAAATTTTTTAAAAAAGACATGGCTGTTTTTGTTGGATAATGTTTTGCGTAGCCAGAAAGCCATATGCATCAGGGCGTTTTTAGGTTGTTAAATTGTGATTATCAACCCCTAAGATAAAAAAGAATTAAATAATTATGACAAGGAGGCTATAATTTAACTAAGGAAATCGCTTTTTAAATTTACTGTGATTTTCTGCTGGTCTGAAGGTATTTTGAAATTAAAAATAAACGTCATGCCGAATTTATTTCGGCATCCCATAGGATATTCACACCTGATAAGTCCGCTACCTGCCTATTGCAGACCGTTCCCTTGCTTACCTGCTTGTGAGATGCCGAAATAAATTCGGCATGACGGCGTGGTTATTTTTAAAAGCGACTTCCCTGATAATTTAACAAATTCAGATTAATAATTTTAATATGTAGCGAAACCGTTTATTGCCTCGTAACATTATTAACCATATTGGTAACAGATGTAAATTAGCGTAAAATGAAAACTATAATCCGTGTTGTAATAATAGGCAGCTTTATTGCATTTTTAGGGGCATGTAAAAAGGATAATAAGGGCAGCAATAAAATTACCGGCAGATGGGACGTTGTAAAGGATTCGACCTATGTTGGCGTTGGTGCCGGCAACAAACTGGTAGTTTACAACGGGCAGCGCGGCGATTACTTTGATTTTAGAACCGATGGTAAGGTTTATACCAAAGAAGGTACGGTTTTAGATACGTTAAACTATTCTGTTAAGTCGGCCAACCAGATTGTGATCAGTAAACCAACTATCATAGATAACTACATTCCTGTTTTGAGCAATCTTTCGCTTACTGCGCATACCGCAAGTATTATTAACCCAAAAGTATTAACTCCCGGGGGCGAGTTTGGCAGGAGTATTTACTTAGCGCGATAGTAACCGGACGTTTATTTGTTATATGCAGATTCATTAATCCAATGAAAGCCACGTTGTAATAGTGGAAATGCTTTGGGATCTAATCTTCTCATCCAAACTTCAATTGAATCTTTTTTCCAGGTTCCTTTTAATACCATATAGGTAGCCGTATCGTTCTTTTTTATGCCTTTAAAACTTTTTAACTCTGCAAAACCCGGCTTTGTTAAATTGTACATCAGGTGGAATTTATTTGTGGTATCGGCATCTGCATAGGCAGTAACGCTGTGATTTTTTAAATCGGGCTTAAAGTTGTAATTCCTGATACTATCATCCATTATCTGAATTTGTGCGACGCCATCGCGACTTATCATAAACTTTCGCCAGCGGGTAGTATCGGTTATTAAAGGCTTTAATGTATCCCTGTTTTTTATAAAAGCTTCTACATTGTAAATGCCATATAATGGTG
Source organism: Bacteroidota bacterium (assembly GCA_013286325.1). Taxonomy (GTDB): domain Bacteria; phylum Bacteroidota; class Bacteroidia; order Sphingobacteriales; family Sphingobacteriaceae; genus Mucilaginibacter. Next base: position 2,628 of record JABDFZ010000161.1, read on the forward strand.
GTTTTTTCGCTTTGGCCCCGCGCTGTTTTTCGCGTGCAAGGGCATCGTACAGGCCGAAGGAAATGGTATAGATGATCAGCGCATATTTTATAACCGTAAGCGTACTATTCTTCCACCTAATTTTAAAGCGATGAGGCGTAAGGTTTGACGGAAGCGCCTCTTTGTTTCGAAAGAAAACATTTATCAGCCTGGTTGCATCTCTCAACAGTAAAAAAGAAGCACATTGCAGCAAGGGTTGTTGCAAGCAACTTAACAGGTACATCAAAACAATAATTAATAGCTGCTATATTAACTGCAACAACAAAGCCCACCATGGCGCCAAGTGTGCTTGTTTTCCGGAAAAATAATAACAGCCCGGTAAGTACCTCGGCAAATCCCGTAAAATAATTGAAGGCTTTGGAATAACCCATATATGTCCATGCCAGGCCCATTGGCGAAAGGTTGCCAACCGGTTCCAACAGCCTGCTAAACGACGGCGCCGGAAACTGCAGTTTTATAACCTTATAAAATCCATAGCTCAGCATGGTGATAGCCACGTAGTAACGTACTATAACGGTGAGCCAATAAAACAGCTTGTTATAATTTGAGGTATTGCGACCAGTAATTGACCATATAACCGTACCGATGATTGCCCCTACAAATATCAAAAGCATGATAATATAATCGTAAGTGGTATCGCCGCTGCCGGTTATGGCAATAATAATTGGTTTGCTGAGGTGGAGGATATGTGCCCCGATCCATGGCACCAGCTTGTAAAAGGGGTCGAGATAGATCGTTTGCAAGTAATCGGAATAGGGGAGCACCCCGTTTGGATTGAAAAATATATATAAGAGAAAAAACAATGTGAAAAACCGGAATGCTGTTTTTTGAAGGGCCGACCAGTGTGCAGGTTCAGCGGTTACATTTGCCATGCGATAATACAGGTTTTAAATAATCGGACCCTAAAGTAATTAAAAAGCTTAAAAATGAAGCAGTTTAGCCAGATTTTTAACGACGTACCAGCTATTACGGCAGGTGTTTTCTAACAAAATCTTCAGCGTAAATTTTTATCATATCCCGTACTTTTCTAAACTCATCCATTACCTGCGCAGTATTACCTATGGCCTTTGCAGGGTCGGGAAAGTTTTGATGGAAGCGCCCGACATTACCGGGAAAAAACGGGCAGGCTTCATTTGCATTATCGCAAACAGTTATTACACAATCAAACGGGATATTTATGTACTCATCAACATTGTTTGAGGTATGCTGGCTGATATCAATGCCATCTTCGGTCATAACCTGTATGGCTTTGGGGTTTACACCATGTGTTTCAATACCTGCGCTATAAATGTTGGCCTTGTTGCCTGCAAAATGCCTTAAATAGCCTTCGGCAATCTGGCTGCGGCAACTATTGCCGGTGCATAATACCAGTATGTTTTTCATGTGGTTTTAGTTTTTATAGTTAAAAAGTTAGCGACAGGAACTGCCAATAAAGCACCGGTAATTGGTGCGATGATATAGACCCAAAGATGTTCGATATGGCCGGAAGCTATTGCCGGGGAAATTGAACGTGCGGGATTCATGGATGCACCGCAAACAGGGCCTGCAAACATTGCTTCAAGGCCCACAACTGCCCCAATTGCAGTGCCCGCAAACATGCCTTGCTCTTTACTGCCCACTGATACGCTTATAATCACCAGCATTAAAAAAAAGGTTAGTATCAGCTCAAGGACAAAGGATTGCATTTCTGTTCCCGCAGGTATAGTAGCGCCCAATAGCTCATTTAAAGGAAAAAGAAACTTTAAGGTAAAACTGGCTAATAATGCCCCTGCTAACTGACTGGTAATATAACCGGGAAGCAGCTTTGCAGGAAAACGTTTGGCAATAGTAAACGCAATACTTACAGCAGGATTTAAATGAGCCCCCGATACAGGGCCTAAACTATAGATCATGCTCATTACTATAAGGCCGAAAGTTATGGCTACCCCGGCATGGGTAACCGCGCCGTCAAATTGCTGATCAATAATAATGGCGCCTGTTCCGCAAAAAACAAGCGCGAATGTTCCGATCAGCTCTGCTATGTAAGCCCTCATGATGTTATAGAAACTTTTGCATCACAATTGCCGATTGCGGACAAACATGGCTAAACTCGGACGATTGCTGTACCTCGGCTGGTACATCTGCCCTGGTAATTGTTTGATAGCCTTTGCGGATAAAATAACCTGGTGCGGTTTCGGTAAGCAGGTAAACAGCTTTTAAGTTTTTTGCAGCAGCAAGTTTTTCAATATGATGCAGTAACCCATCAGCTATGCCCTGGTTGCGGAATTTACTGTTTACAGCAAGTGAACGTAATAATGCATAATCGCCATAAATTTCTAAACCTATTACGCCCGTAACATCGTCACCTTGTTTGCTTACAGCAAAGTTTTCCAGTGGTTCGGGAAGATCGGCAACCGGTAGTTTTTCTGCCGTTAGTAAAGCTATAATGCTTTCCCTGTAATTGTCAGCTTGTTCTATTTTCATTTTTGGATCTAATTAGCAGCAGCCTCCACCGGGTGTGCAGCAAGCCGATGCAGCTACGGCCAGGTTTTTTAACTCAACTTTTGGTTTTTCACCAGCAGGGGCACAGCATTCTTCGCTGGT
>JABDFZ010000162.1:0-618 GCA_013286325.1 Bacteroidota bacterium
TTGCAGGCATGACGGAAGGGTAGAGTGCTATCCTGCATATTGACTATGGACTACGGACTATCTACTATGGACTTTAATAAAGGCGTAATTAATTTGTAAGTTTGCACAAATGGATCAGGAACAATTAGAAAATTTAAGATCGGATTATACAGCTGCCTCTTTATCAGAAAGCAACACCAAGGCCGACCCCATAAAACAATTCGAACTTTGGTTTAAGGAAGCACAGGAAGCAAATGTTCCGGAAGTTAATGCGATGACACTTGCCACTGCTACAACTGATGGCAGGCCATCGGCGAGGATAGTATTGTTAAAAGGAGTTTATCCTGATGGGTTTGCTTTTTATACTAACTACTTAAGCCGTAAAGGAAAAGAGATCACTAAAAATCCGGTTGGATCATTAGTTTTTTTCTGGCCGGGTATGGAAAGACAGGTAAGAATTGAAGGAACCCTTGAGAAATTAAGCAAAGAGCAATCTGAAAAATATTTCCATTCACGCCCTAAAGACAGCCAGATAGGCGCAGTAATATCGCCTCAAAGCCAGGAAATAGAAGTTGATAATATAGAGCTGGGCGATAAAAGGCTGGAAAAAGACCTGCCTGACATGCACCAGCGTGTAGC
>JABDFZ010000162.1:628-5181 GCA_013286325.1 Bacteroidota bacterium
ATAAAAAAATCGATAATAAAAGCTGGAAAAAAGTACGTTTGGCGCCATGAGTTTTGAAGAGGTTAAATTATTGCTGACAGAAAAATTCGGTACTGATGTAATTATCGGTGAAGAAACAACTGGTCTGCAGCCGGCATTGTTAATTGAACCTGATAAAATTGCTGAAGTATGCCTTGAGTTGCGTAATAATTCAAGTACTTATTTCGATTTTCTTTCCAGCCTCACTGGCGTTGATTACGGCCTTGAAGCTAATCGCTTCGGGGTTGTTTACCACCTGGCATCCATCCCCCACCAAACGCAGCTAACACTAAAAATAAGCAGAGAAAATAATCGCAGCCTTGATGATCTGCCGACTTTCCCGAGTATAACATCTGTTTATCGCACTGCCGACTGGCACGAACGAGAAGCATACGATCTTACAGGCATATTTTTCGAAGGCCACCCGGACCTGCGCCGCATTTTATTACCTGATGACTGGGAAGGCTTCCCTCTACGCAAAGATTATAAAACAGCTGAATATTATAAAGGCATAAAGATTGATTAAGGAGTAGTGACCAGAGATTTGTGATTAGAGATTAGTTAAGCGTGATTTCTTAAATGCGACATTGCTAAATTCCTGATCTCTAACCTCCGGTCTCTGATCTCTAACACCAACCTTTTGATAAACAATTTCGTATTAGTCAAAATAGTAATTTTACACTAAATATTCCTTTAAAGCTTTAACAATCACTGTTAATTTAAAATTATGGATATTATAAGAAGAGATAACATTTCGTACGAAGAGTTTATTGAAGAACATTATAAACCAGGCATCCCCCTGGTTTTTACCAATGCAGCAAAAGTTTGGAAGGCGAATGGAATTTTTAGTCCTGACTGGTTCAGGGAAAATTATCCATCGCGTGTAACCGAATGCCGGGGTAAAAATTACAACATGAAAGAAATAATGGATATGGTAGAAACGAGCACTGAAGATAAGCCCGCTCCCTATCCGTTTATATTTGATATTCCAAAAACTTTGCCTGAACTGATGCCCTTGATCGAACCACTTGATCTTAACTATGCATCTCCTAACTGGCTTAAAAACAAAATGTTTCAGTTGGGTAAATGGGGTGGCGCTACCGAACTATTTATAGGTGGCCCCGGAGGCAAATTCCCATACCTGCATCTTGATTATTACCATTTAAATGCCTGGATAACACAATTGTATGGTGAAAAACAATTTACAGTTTTCCCGCGAGGCCAGGAGGATATGCTTTACCCCCGCCCTGATGATCCATGGCGCTCTGAATTAAATATTTTTGAACCCGATTATGAAAAGCATCCAAAATATAAAGATGCTACACCAATAAATTTCGTAGTTGGCCCCGGTGAAACTTTGTTTATCCCATTCGGGACATGGCATACAGCTTATTCATTAACGCCAACTATTTCTGTAGCTTTCGACACCTTGAACAGCAAAAATCATAAGGAATTTATGAAAGATGTGTGGACGTTTAAAAGCCGTCAAAGTAAATTAAAGGCTGCAGCCATGTATAGCTATGCATGGGTGGCCACACAAAGCAGTAAATTAAGTGAGAGTTTTGGCCCAAAGGCTTTCTGATTTCGGAAATCGGAATTTCGATTTCGGAATCCACCTCCGTTGTTTGTGTCCTCACAAACAACTATTAATACTAAGCATTATCCGAAGGTCGTCCGTGAGGACACGGACTCGGGGAATAAATTATATCGATTAAAAAGCCATGGTTATTAGCCGTGGTTTTTTAGTTTAACGGCATCAAATCTTACTCTATCATTTTAGTAGGAAATTCATAAATTTGGAATTCAAAATATAACAAATCTGAAATCAAAATTCAGGTTTCCGAAATAAACAAAGAATTGAGTATCACCATTCCAAAATACGACGCCGCTTTAAATAATTACTATCAAAAGATAGCTGATGCATCCACAGAGGACATGGTGCTCAATATGGGGCCACAGCACCCATCAACTCATGGTGTTCTCCGGCTCGAATTGATAACTGATGGCGAGATTGTTAAAGAAGTAATACCGCATATTGGTTATTTACACCGTTGTTTTGAAAAACATGCCGAATCGTTAACCTATCAGCAAACCATTCCGTTTACCGACAGACTGGATTATCTGGCTTCGATGAACAATAGCCATGCTTTTGTTATGGGTGTGGAGCGGATGATGGGTATTGATAAAGAGATTCCGAAACGTATTGAATACATCCGTGTGCTGGTTTGCGAATTAAACCGCATTGCATCGCACCTGATAGCTATCGGGACTTATGGGATAGATATTGGCGCTTTCACCCCTTTTTTATGGTGCTTTAGAGATAGGGAACATATTATGGGCATGCTTGAATGGGCCTCGGGCTCGCGCATGCTGTATAATTATATCTGGGTTGGAGGTTTGTTTTATGATCTGCCGGTTGGCTTTGAGGAGCGTTGCAGCGAGTTTATTGATTATTTCAAACCAAAAATGGTTGAGCTTAACGAGCTTTTAACCAATAACCAGGTATTTATTAGCCGTACGGCTAATGTTGGCGTTTTACCATTGGATGTAGCCATTAATTACGGCTGCTCGGGCCCTATGCTGCGCGGATCAGGCCTTAAATGGGATTTGCGCCGTATAGATAATTATTCTATTTATCCGGAACTGGAATTTGATGTGCCTACAGGCAAAGGCGAAATGGGTACAGTCGGCGATTGCTGGGACCGCTACAAGGTTAGGGTTGATGAGATTGAACAATCTGTTAAGATGATTGAACAATGCCTTAACCGCCTTCGAAAAGAATTAAAACGCACGCCTGATTTCGATCCGCGTTCAAAAATGCCGCGTAAGATAACCCCTAAAGCCCAGGACTATTATATACGGTGCGAAGGCGCCAAGGGTGAGCTGGGTTTCTATTTTATGGCCGACGGAAAATCTGAAATCCCCACACGTGTAAAAGCGCGCGCACCAAGCTTTAATAACCTATCGGTTTTACCCGAACTTGCCAAAGGCGTAATGATAGCTGACCTGATAGCTATTGTTGGTTCCATCGATTTTGTATTAGGCGAAGTGGATAGGTAGGTCAATTTGAAAATTCGCCAATTTAAAAATTTGAAGATGGGCGAAATTTAATTGCATGAATGTGAAAGAATATCAAGGAATGAAGTTAAAGCCCCCATTAGGAGTTAGGGTAAAAAAACAGGGGCGCTATGACAGTATCATAGCGCCCTGAACTATATAGATAGTTTTTTGGGATCTTTATTGATTAGAATAAACCCTAACCATAAAAACATAGTTTTCTAATTTCTTTATTTGCTGCGGGCGGGCTAAACCAGCCAATATATTTTTTCCGTTTGTGTTAAGCGGCTTATTTAATGAGTCAGCTGGAATGTCTTTAATTGCCTTTAAAAGATAGCTTGTCTTAACTGCGAATGCGGCACCCTCAACACGTGTTTGTTTGCCATTTACAATACCGATGATATTTCCTTTGCTATCTAATAACGGACCACCGCTATGGCCATAGTCAAGAAGGGCAGAAATTTGGTATTGGGTAGTATCTCCTCTAAATCCGGTAGTCGAGGTTAAGAAACCTGATCCTAAAACTATATTATCTTTTGGATAGCCTATAGTAAATACGCCTTCACCTAAATCTGTCTCAGCCTTTTTAAAAGTATAAGGTAATGCAGCCAAAGGTTTAAAAGATGGATCTGTTATTTCTAAAATTGCTATATCGTTTGTTGGTTCGGTATATACAACCCTTGTACGATATGACTTCCCATCAGCTGCTTGCACGTATACAGAATCTGCATTCCGAATAACATGATTATCAGTTATAATATAACCGTTTGAAGAAATAGCAAAACCTGTCCCCCTGAAATTACCTGGATTTGCAACATTTGAATGTTGCGGATTAAGGCTATTAATTTTATTTTGCAAATTATTTTGACCGGTTTTCAATTTACCAATCTCTCCAACCAACTGTCCGTAATTTACTTGTTTATTGCTCAGATAGCCTGTAAAGAACAGCGTACACAATACTGCAAAAATGGCTATAGATGCAGCCACAGATATTTTTGAATGATGGTTGCGCCATAACATTACTATCCATGAAGGATGGATCATCAGCTCATCTTCCAACGCATGTACATCTATTTCCAGATGAATGGCATCTAAACGTTTTTCAAGCTCAAGGCGTTCACCATACTGTTTTATCAGGGTGGTGAAGTGCTTATGCTCGGCTACCTTTGAATTAACATCGGCATCCTCCCCGCGAAGCGTTTCGAAACGGGCGCGCTCGTCTTTGGTCATCTCACCATTAAGGTAACGCTCAATTGTTTCTGTTAACTGGTTGTTATCACTCATCGCTTTACTCTCTTATTTCTGCTGAAAAAACAATTTCTTCAGCCTTTGCAGGCATTTATATTTCTGGGTTTTGGCATTATCTGCATTTGTATACCCAAAATTATCACAGATCTCCTGCATAGATCTGTTATTTATATAAAAATCTTCTATTATAGTTTTACAGGGTTCGCCCAATAACTGCAGAGCACTTCCCA
>JABDFZ010000163.1 GCA_013286325.1 Bacteroidota bacterium
ATTACAGCGGCCAGGGCGACTGGAACCTGATAAACGAATTTCAACACCCCATTAGTTACCACCATGCAGCAAAAGGATACGGTATAGATGCCAATGCAAAACTGATTTATAACATAACCCCCAATATTGGTTTAAATATAGGCTATAGCTACTTTAACTGGCAAACAGGCAACGGAACAGATCAGCTTTACTTAACATCAGGTCAGGTTGATAAAACACAGCTTAACGGAGTTTTCCGCAACGGTCATCAATTGTTTGGCGGGGTGATTTTAGCATTTTGACACTTCTTTGTCATCCTGAACGAAGTGAAGGATCTTATACACCTGATATGAACGCAGGACAAGTATGCTGGCAACCAATCCATTAGAGAGGATTCTTCACTACGTTCAGAATGACAAATACACATTTGTGGTACTTCGAATCACAGATCAATATTCAATTACCACATCATCACTAACCGGGTGCCCGGTGCATGTCAGTATCCATCCTGCTGCGAGGTCGGCATCAGTTAACACATCATTTTTCACCATATCTACTTTTCCGCCTTTACATAAGGCAGAGCAGGTTGAACAATCGCCTACCCGGCAGCTGTAGGGTAACTGGATATTGTTTTGTAAAGCAGCCTGCAATATGGATTGATTTTCCCCAACCACCAGGTCATGTATTTCGTTTTTGAAGTGGATACGAATATTCCGGGGAGGATAGCTTTTTTCACTTGCCGTTACCGGGATGGTTTCGAGCACAAAGTTTTCCTTGCGGATCTGATCCGGCTCAAACCCCATATAAAGCAGCGTAAGCCTTATCATCCGCATATAGGTGAAGGGGCCGCAGGTATAAATTTCGGTTTTGGTTGAATTGTATTTTACTTCACTTCGCACCAGCCTTTCAACTGTAAGGTTATTAAGCCTGTTTGCTTCGCTGCTTAACTGATAGATGATCTTAAACCTGTCCGCATGTTTTTGCGCAAGTGAATTCAATTGGACCCTAAATAAAACCGACGCCTCATTTTGATTACTGTAAATAAGCGTTAATCTGCTTTTACCGGGGCGGCTTAATACATATTTAAGCTGCGAAAATATAGGGACTATCCCGCTTCCTGCCGCAAACAGTAAAATATCCTTATCCGCCTCAAAATCACTAATCGTAAACCTTCCGGCGGCCTCAATCGCATTTAAAGTATCACCCTGCTTTATTTTAGTTAACAGGAAACGCGAAATCTCACCATTTTCAATCCTTTTAACGGTAATTGACAGCAATTCTTCATCTGGCGACGAGCTCAGTGAATACGACCTTCTTATCTCCTCATTGTGATGGATAAATACCAGTGTAATGAATTGCCCTGCTTTGTATGATATTTTCCTGCCCGATGCTTCGCTAAGAAAGAATGTAGCAGTATTAGGCAGTTCCCACTTTATGGCTTCAACTTTTAACTGAAGCATAAATTTCAGGGTGTTAAAACAATTTTACCAAACTGCGATGAGTTTTTCATCTTTTCTATAGCAGCTGCGGCATCAGCCAAAGCAAATACTTCATCAACAACGGGTACTATCTGGTGCTCATTTATAAAATCAGTCATCCCTTTAAAATCATCAGGATTACCCATCATCGTACCAATAATTTGTAATTGTCTCCAGAATATTTTACGGCCATTTAATTCGGGTATATTGCCTGCGGTACCACCAAAAATAACAATTCGTCCTCCGGGGTTACAAAGATCAACCAGTTTAGTAAATCCTTCGCCTAAAGCGCTGTCAATTATCACATCAAATCCTCCGGCTAGATGTTTTAATTGCTCCGCCCAATCCTGCGATTTATAATTTACACCCGCCGCTGCTCCCAAATGCTTCGCGCGGTCAATTTTTTCACCCGAGCCTGATGTTACAAAAACCTGGCAGCCCGCTGCAACAGCCAGTTGCAAAGCAAACGTCCCCGTTCCTGCTCCAACGCCCGATATCAGTACTTTATCACCTTTTGCGGCTTTGCCCTTTGTAAACAATGCCCTATAGGTAGTCAATCCAGCCAACGGGATCGCTGCCGCTTGTTCCCAGCTTAAATGTGCAGGCTTTGAAAATAGCTGATCGATCCCGATTTTAACATATTCTGCTAAAGTGCCATTATCAGGCAAGCCTAAAATTTTAAACCCGTCCGATTGATAATTAGGATTGTCGCCCCAGCCATAGCCCGGATTAATAATTACTTCTTTACCAACCCACCCTTTATCTTTATCACTGCCAACTTCGATAACAATCCCTGCACCGTCCGAGCCTAATATGGTTGGATATTTTATCCCTGCATATTTGCCTATGGTTATCCAGTAATCACGGCGGTTTAATGCCGCAGCTTTTATTTGCACCAGGGCCTCACCAGCATTTAGGGATGGTTTATCAACCTCTTTAAATACAACCGGTTTATCTGCTGCCTCAAGAACTATTGCTTTCATAAGTAAAATCTTAGTTAAACAAAAAACGGCAAAACTTTTTGAATTTTGCCGTTTTGATAGTTTCTATTCCTCTTTAAAGGATTAGGATGCCTATGCTTTGCTATATAACTCAGCAACGTGGTTCCAGTTGATTACATTCCAGATGGCTGCTAAGTAATCAGGACGGCGGTTTTGATATTTTAAGTAATAAGCATGCTCCCAAACATCAATGCCCAAAATAGGGGTACCTTTTACTTCAGCAATATCCATTAATGGGTTATCCTGGTTAGGAGTTGAGGTTACAGCTAATTTTTTATCAGCAGTAACAATAAGCCATGCCCAGCCCGAACCAAAACGGGTTGCACCGGCTTCCTGTACTTTGGTTTTAAAATCGGCAAATGAACCAAAAGTGCTGTTAATAGCAGTTGCCAAAGCTCCAGTTGGCTCGCCACCACCGCTTGGTGAAAGCAATGTCCAAAATAAACTGTGGTTATAATGACCACCGCCATTGTTGCGTACTGCAGGCGGGAATTTCGAAATATTTTTAATAATATCGTCAATATTGCTGTCAGCTTCAGGTTTTCCTTCCAAAGCCTTATTCAAATTAGTAACGTAAGCCTGGTGATGCTTGCCATGGTGAATTTCCATAGTCAATTTATCAATGTGCGGTTCAAGGGCATCGGTTGCGTAAGGTAACGCCGGTAGTGTAAAAGCCATAGTATTTAGTTTAAAGTTTAACGAAAGTGTGTAACAAATATAAAGCGTTGAATGTGATTTTTGTTCTGATAAATGTCATTTGTTTCTTTATAGTCCATGGACAATGGTTGATAGTCCATAGTAAGAAAGAAATGAATAAAGCTTCTGCCCAATTACCATGGTCTATTGACCATCGACTATGGACTTACTTCCCCCTCTTATCTTTAAAAAAGCCCCTCACCAGCTCGGCGCATTCATTTTCATTTATACCACCTGTAATTAAAGTTTTTGGATGTGTTATTTTTTGATTCAAGCGGCCAAAGCCAAGTTTTGTATCATATGCGCCAAAAACAATTCGACTTAGCTGAAACCAGTAACTGGCCCCGGCGCACATTACGCACGGCTCCATAGTTACGTAAAGTGTGCAATCACGCAGGTATTTGCCTCCCATAAAATTGGCAGCGGCAGTTAAGGCCTGCATTTCAGCATGTGCCGAAACATCGTTCAGCCTTTCGGTAAGGTTATGCCCCCGGCCAATAATACGCCCTTTGCAAACCACAATGGCGCCAATCGGGATTTCATCTTCAGCTAATGCAAGTTTAGCCTCCCTGATGGCCTCATTCATAAAAAAAACATCAGGCGATATGGTTGGCTCGTCGCCAAAGCTAACGTATCTCATTATATCAGTTTACTGCCATTGGGCACGGGTTTATCAACTGTGGTTAAAACAATGTCGCCATTATCATCTGCAAATCCGGTTACTAAAAATTCCGACATAAAGTTTGCGATCTGCTTTTTAGGGAAATTCACTACGCCAACAATCTGCCTGCCTGTTAACTCTTCTTTTGTATAGTGTTTGGTGATCTGCGCGCTTGACCATTTGATACCAAACGATCCAAAATCAACCCTCACCTTATAAGCTGGTTTACGAGCGGAAGGGAAATCAGCAACTTCAAGGATAGTTCCTACACGTAATTCTACTTTTTCAAAATCATGCCAGGTAATGGTTTCCATTCTGCAAAGTTATAAACCTCCCACAAATCCACTGTTTAGTCATCAGTTTTTATTTCTAAACCGACCTACTGGCTTTAAGCTTTGTGCATTTTGCTTTGGTTGTTATGTAATATAGAACACACCCTCAATATATTTCCGTTTTCAGAATCAATTCCTTTTTTTATATTCGGACAATAATACTGTATCAAAAACATTTTACGATACGGAGGGATGGGGACTATACAGACGGGTTATTAAAAGAAGGCATGATAAAAAAAACTTTACTTATTCCATTCTTTAGCTTATTTGCGTTAGTTATGCTAACATCGGCAGGTTATGCTAAGGGAGCATTAAATATAAAATCGTTCAATAGGAACATATCAATAAAAATCGATACTATACCGCCAGCTGATGTAATGGAAGTAGTTTCAGCCGTTATTAATGCAACTAACGATTTCAGTGTACAGGCGGTTGCCGATCTGTATACGCCAAATGCAGTAGTTGCCGATGATGAGCCTCCATATTCGTGGAATGGCCCTACAGCAGGTGTACAATGGGTAAACGCTGTAGAGAAAGCCTGTAAAGATAACCGCATCACTAAACTTAAAGGGACTATCCTGGCAGTAAATGTATATCAGCAAAATGCCGATAATACCTATATCGTTATACCAGTTAGCTACACTGGAAACCTGCCCGGAAAGGCAAAGTTTGCCGTAAAAGGCGCTTTTACATTTGTGCTTCGCCAGGTAAACGGTAAATGGATGATCAAAAGCCAGGTCTGGATGTCAGACAAGGCCATGTAATAAAACCTTTCCCGTTTTGTCAAATCTTCTCTTCATATGCAGTAAAAATCAGTGGCGTAGCCCTACTGCCGAAATGCTGTTTAAAAACCATGTGATACACAACGCCCGTTCTGCCGGAACAAGCGACAAGGCTCGAATAAAAGTAAATCAAAAACTAATTGACTGGGCCGATATAATATTTCTGATGGAACGTAAACATAAGGAACACCTTAAACGCAACTCTTTTAATATTGACG
>JABDFZ010000164.1 GCA_013286325.1 Bacteroidota bacterium
TACAGGCTTTTTTGTTTCTGAGAGATGATCAAAACATACATAAAATCGCAAAAAAAATGTGCGTCATTCATGGCGTCTTTTTAACGCCAAAAAAAGACGCTATAAAAAGCTCATAATTAATTGACATACAGCATGTTCAACTAATAAACATCTTGACTTTTTACCCCTGCATTTCGATATTTATTCACTTAAAGATCTATCGTTATGTTAGAAAAAAGTTTAGGCTTGATGTTCTTTTTGAAAAAGCCAAAAAATTATGATGGTGGTGCAATGTACGTGTACCTAAAAGTAACCGTTGACGGTGTTCCTAAGGACCTTTCCGTGAAGCGTTCTTGGGAGCCGTCACGTTGGAACGGTAAAGCAAACCGGGCCAGTGGTAACAAAGAGGATGCTAAAACTCTCAATGAGTATCTTGATGTACTGCAAAACAAAGCTTACGATGCCCGGAAACATTTGATCGACCGGGGTAAAGTAGTAACCTCTATAGCGATCATTGAATTGCTATCAGGTGTTAATGAACGAAAATGGACATTATTGTCACTGTTTGATAGCCACAATAGAGATCTAAAGAAATTAATAGGAAAAGGTGTTGCAGGCGGTACTTACACCAATTTTAATACCTCATATAAACACACCCAAAAGTTCATTAAGAAATTCTATAAGGTAGAGGACATTAATATTCGTTCTCTTGATCTTGAGTTTATTAAGAAGCTTTACAACTGGTACCGGGGAGATCAGGGTCTTAACCACAATTCCGCTTTAAAGAATATCGCAAATATGAAAAAGATCGTGTTGGATTGCGTGGATAATGGCTGGCTTATATCTGATCCGTTCGCAAAGTTTGAAATGACAAGGGACGAGGTAGATACGATCTATCTTGACAAGGAAGAACTGCAACGTATCATATCCAAAGAGTTCGATAACGAGCGGCTTTCCAAAGTAAGGGACCTGTTCGTTTTTTGTTGCTTCACAGGTCTGTCTTTTATCGACGTAAAACAACTTAAGCGGTCGGAAGTAACATTAACTCACACTAATGAGCTAAGGATCTATAAGAACCGTCAAAAAACTGGGACGGCTGCTGTTATACCGTTACTACCCATCGCACTGCTTGTCCTCAACAAATATAAGGATGATGACGCCTGCCTGGCCAAAGACATGTTACTCCCGGTACTAAGTAATCAAAAGTATAATTCGTATCTGAAAGAGATCGCAGGTACATGTCATGTAAATAAGGAACTCACGTCAAAAATGGCAAGAAATTCCTTTGCGACAACAGTGACATTAGCCAACAATGTGCCAATGGAAACGATCAGTAAAATGATGGGGCATAAAAGTTTAAGACAGACACAGCATTATGCCAAAGTACTCGCTATCAAAGTAACTGAGGATATGGATACGCTCAAGAAAAGGCTGGTAAAAAAGAAGTTCATTCCGGAACAACAAATTGTGATAGAACGAAGATCTGATCCATTAGCATCTTAAACTCTAAATAAACTATTATGGAAAATAAGAAAGACATGCTCATGCCTGATGAGCTTATTTCTGAAAAAATATATTATATAAGAGGTCAGAAAGTAATGCTGGATGAAGACCTTGCGAGGCTTTACGATGTTACGACGGGTAATTTAAATAAAGCGGTTGCCAGAAATATCAAGCGTTTTCCCGATGACTTCATGTTTCGATTAACTGAGGAAGAATTTAAAAACTTGCTATTCCAAAACGGAATAGCAAGTTGGGGCGGGCGAAGACAGCCGCCTAATGCATTTACAGAAGATGGCCTTGCTATGCTTTCGGGCGTGTTATCCAGTGATAGGGCGATACAGGTCAACATTCAGATCATGCGAGTATTTACCCGCCTTCGGCGTATGTTTATTGACAATACCGAATTTCGCCTTGATATAGAAAAGATCAAGGCCAAGCTTGATAACCAGGATAAAAATATGGAGATCGTTTTTCGATACCTGGATGAGTTGCTTGAACAAAAAACTATACCCCAAAAAAGGAAACGTATTGGTTATGTTTCGGATGATATTTGAGTTGACTAAGAAAGCGACATTTGTTAAGCTCTTTATGAACGCCCACCCCTTATTCAACGCTTAAGCACCAAAAGCGCGTAGCCGGGTCAAATGTCAAGGGCGGGCCAGCCGCTGAAAAGCGGACACAACGGCCCGCTTGTATACCCTTGACGTTTGATCCCGGCGTGGGCTATCTTTGCGATCGCGGTGAATAAGGAAAGGCTGTACCCCGTCCGCTCTGCCTATAGCTTGTTTCCCCTTGATTGCTCCTTGTCGTCATGGCCATACTCGCTGCCGCGGTTAAGCCAGGTGCCTATATCTTGTTGCTTTCTCTGGTTATTTTCAGGCTTGTTTTCCAATGTTTGTTTTTGGGTTAAGATCTGACTAAAAGCTTTTGCCCAGTCAGGCAAGCTTAACGCCTGTTCTTTAATTTGGTCCACTTCTATCGTCATTAACGGTACTGATTGAATAATTTGTTGTTGATTCTCGTAGTTATGGTATAAATGCACCGAGTCAAATCTTTCGTAATAAATACCTAAATTCTTCAGCCCATTATCATAATTTTCTCGAATGTTGTCCGGGCTAACATCGTGGCCTCCGTGAGCGACACGCATAGCTACCCTTTCAACTGATGCTTCTATAGAATCAAGCCCAAAAAAGATCAACCGCACTTCATAACCGCTATCTTTAAATTGGTCCACCGATCGCATGACATCCGGCAAACGAAAATTGGTTTCAAATGCACAATCTGATCCCGATCGTATGGCCCGTTTTTTCCAATCTTCATAAATATGCCCGTTTACGGCATCATATAAATTGCCGCTGTCGAGGCCTGGGAACTGCTGCCTTAGTAAGGCCAGTTCTTTATCGCCGTCAAATATGGGTGTTCCGGGTGGAAGCATAGTAGCAGACAGCGTGCTTTTACCGGCACCATTGGGCCCAGCAAAAACATACAATTGTGGCTTTTTCATTTGGAAAGCAGCTTGACGATAGAGATCTGGCCCGTAATCGCATTGACCCGGACCAGTTCTTTTCTATCCTGGTACTCATGTATAAACAAGTCTTTGGAGGTGCAATGTTTATCCTGGTAACTGTTATACAAACCTTTTTTGAGATTGGCTGACTTAACCTGCTCAATAACCGGTACGAGCAGTTCTCCCTGTTCTTTCAGAGTACGCTCAAATATCGGTTTAAAAGTGAGTTGGGACATAAGCAAATACAATTCACAATCATTGGCAATAGCGGGTGCGATGTTGGCCCATCCGGCCAATGGGATCAATACCCCTATCGGCTCTCGGTCAGCATTGATAAAAATGCTCAACCTGCCGCCTGCTGTGTTAAATTCAGCTAAATTTACGAGATTTTTCATTTTCTTACAAATTAAGATCAGTGATCAGTTTGTTTGTGACGAGTTGATCGGTGGCCGGCACGGCTATTTTTCCGCTCACCCGCCACTTTTTCTTCGGCTGCTTGCTTTGCGGCAAATGCGGCGGCTGACATAGTTTGCTGGTCATGGATATTTGCCTCGGCTTTTTTCATCAGTTTGCCGTTATCATTAGTATAAGCATCGTCTACGGCTTTGGCGATCTCCGGATAAAACCCACGAAGGATCATAAATTTATTGGATTCATCACTTCTACGATTATTCTCGAGCCTCAACCCGATACATAAACCGCTCAATACAGTAACCGCAAGGATCATTGCGACAAATAAATATAAAATGGGTTTAGCTTTCGGTTCAAAATGATGGTAATTTTTAACGGGCAGCGTTTTCGGCATGGCCTTTATGTTTTCTTCCAGTTGCAGGATGCTCTGATCATATGCTTGTTTCAACTGGCCTAATTGAGCAAATAATTCTTTAAAATCTTTACCATGATCCGGCACATAAACCTTCGGGTAAGTACCTGCATTAACTTCCAGCGTCTTGACTTTAGGAATAAGTCCATTTAATACTTCATCAAGCCCCTCTGCTTTTGCCTGGCGTTTTTCAAGCTCTGTCATCTTTTTAGCCAAACTATCTATGATCTCCTGCTGGATGTTGTTTTTTTCGTGATCTTCCATTGTGTCAATAATTAATATTACCTGCTTATTTTATAGCTCTGATCCGGTTTCTTACGTTTTTTCTTTCGCTCGTCCGTGTCGTGGATATAAGGCATAGGCTCAATATGGTCCGGTGCAAGCAATACATCGAGTAACGATCTACCGCCGGTACTTTGCCCTTGAGGAAATGAAGGGGTTTGCGAATTTGCGGCTGCTTTCAGGTCACTAACAAACTGCTTCTGCTGTACATTTTGCTGTATTGCCTGGGTTATTCTGCCATAACTTAAACTGCGGTCAATTTCCGAACCCTTGAATTTGCACCTACCCTTACCAAAGCTGATACCTTGTATCTCGGTTGTGCCACTTTTAAATTTGAAATACATATCAATACCTTGCTTAGCCAATTCCTTTTTTAGTTCTGTTATACTGCCCACCTTTTTGATTGCTGCTTTTATGGCATCGTGCAATTCATACTTTAATTTATCGATACCTTTCAATTGTGGGCGGTTCACCCGCTCTTTACCCTTGCCCATATACATACCGTGTTTTAAAGTGAGCTGCTTGCTTATCTTTAAATTGTTGTAATGCTGGAACTTGTCAGTGATGGTTTTGCCTTGATTATTCACCCGAAGATATGCAGTTCATGAGGATGCTTACGGGTATGGCTAATAACCTGAATCAATTAACGAAGTTGGCGCATAAAGATGGCTTGTTATCGGTAGCCCGCAAGTGTGATGTCCTATTGACAGAGATCGATCAAACACTAAAATATTTCAATAGCGATGATAGGTAAAGTTCCTAAACCCGGAAAAAGCTTTGGCGGCTGTATAGAATATAACGTGCTGAAAAAAGATTCCGTTATACTTTATGCGGATGGC
>JABDFZ010000165.1 GCA_013286325.1 Bacteroidota bacterium
TAAGTTACCAGTTTATTAATTACGAATTAGGTTATTTAAAGTTCAATGGCAGTTAATCAGGTTTTTAAAAAAAGCTGTAAGTTAATGGGAAACCGCTTTGAGCTAAGTGTGGTTGCTACTGATGAAAAATGGGCCAATGACAGGATTGACGCAGGAATAAAAGAAATACAACGGATTGAAAAGCTGCTTACTACATTTAGCGATGATAGTGAAACTAACCAGGTGAACAATAATGCAGGCATTAAGCCTGTTGTGGTAAGCCGTGAAACATTTGAGCTTATCAGGCGCTCCATTATGATATCAAATATAACCCAGGGGGCATTTGATATTACCTATGGCTCGATTGATAAAAGGTTGTGGAATTTTGATCAGCAAATGACGGCCCTGCCCGATGCAGCCACAGCAAAAAAAATGGTCAGGCTAATCAACTATCGTAATATTACTCTTAATGACCAAGATTGCACCGTTTTTTTGCGTGAACGTGGCATGAGGATCGGTTTTGGAGGGATTGGTAAGGGTTATGCTGCAGAACGTGCCAAGATTATTATGATGCAGGAAGGTGCAGAAAGCGGCGTGGTAAATGCATCAGGCGATCTGACCGCATGGGGGTTACAACCCGATGGTAAGAAATGGACCATCGGTATAGTAAATCCAGATTCTTCTCAACAGGTGTTTTCTTATCTCAATATTTCAGGTTTGGCCGTTGCTACATCGGGCAATTATGAAAAATATGTGATGATTGATGGCAAAAAGTATCCGCATACCATTAATCCCCGCACAGGTTTACCAGTTACAGGAATAAAAAGTGTAACTATTATTTCTACCAATGCAGAAATTGCCGATGCCATGGCGACCCCGGTCACTATTATGGGTGTTTATGCAGGTTTGGACATGATTAACCAGATGAAGGATATAGAGGCAATTATTATTGACGACGATGATAACTTATATACTTCTAAAAATATAAATATCACTTAAAACCCCCTATTAATGATAACTCAACCCGCCAAAATTATGGCTGCCTTTCTGTTGATGGCTTCCATAACATCATGTGTACAATTAAAGGAGTACCAAAAAAACCGGATCAATGATTCAGAAATGGCATTAAGTAACCGGAAAGTAGAAAAAAATGAATTGAATTTCCAGTCCTACCGCGAGGCTGCTTCAGGGGCGAATGCGGGTAAGACAGGTGGCGGCTGTGGCTGCAATTAATTATTCATTCTCTTTTTAAACCAGTACAACACATGAAAAAGATATTTTTATCTGTTATCGGCTTTTCAATGATATGCCGTTTCAGCACTCATGCCCAAACCAAAGCAGACACAAGCCGCACCAAACCTTTTACTTTATACCAACCAGTTAAGATCAATTCGGACCCGGAACCTAAAGATTATAGTCCGAGAAGCCTCCGGATTGATGAGATAAACTTTGTTTCGAGCTATTACTGGCAACAGGGAGATCATTCGGCCATTACCGGTGGTATCGGTACTGAAAAGGTTACAGATATTTCAAACGGGCTAGACCTAAAGTTGGCGTGGACTGGTGACTATGAAAACAAAAATACGATTTCGTTAGGCTTAGGGTATGATCACCATACTTCCGCATCATCTGCCTATGTTACCACAACCGGACTGGGCAAACAAGGAGGAACAAGGATTTATCCATCATTAGACTGGACAACAGAGGATGGTAAAACGGGAAATAGTTTCGGCATTGGAGCTTATTATTCGGGCGAGTATAATTATAAATCTTTAGGTGGCGATATTCATTTTTCCAAAAAGACAGCCGATAAAAACGGGGAATTCAGTTTTAAATTGCAGGGTTACCTGGATCATGTAACCCTTATTTACCCTTCCGAATTTATACAGGTGATCACACCAGTATCTACCGGTGCAACCTATATTACTACGGCAAGTGGCAATGTGGTATTAAGTAACGGAGGTTCTTCCGTATCAAAACCGAGCCTTCCAACAAAACCACGAGATACCTATACTGCTTCTTTTGGGTATTCCCAAATCGTTAATTCAAGGTTACAGGTAATGTTTCTTGCTGATGTAGTTACTCAAAATGGGTACCTGAGCCTGCCTTTTCATCGCGTATATTTCTCTAATGGGAAAGACACCATTGAAAAATTGCCCTCGTCGCGCTTTAAACTTCCTATAGGATTCAGGGCCAATTATTTTCTTGGTGATAACATCATTCTCCGATCCTATTACCGCTATTATTTAGATAATTGGGGAACCCGAGCTAACACAGCAAGTTTGGAAGTCGCCTATAAAGTTTCGCCGTTTTTTTCTATATCGCCATTTTACCGGTACTATACTCAATCGGCAGCCAGGTATTTTGCTCCTTACGAAGCTGCCAGCCCGACTCAAAACTATTTCACCAGCAATTATGAATATGCCAAATTTACCAGCCAGTTTTTTGGCGTAGGGTTTAGGATTGCGCCACCTGCCGGAGTTTTTGGCTGGCAGGGGTTGCATGAGTTAGAGATAAGATATGGCCATTATACACAAAGCACCGATCTGGTATCGGATGTAATTTCTTTAAATTTAGGCTTCAAGTAAGTTGTGGGCTTATGCGTATAGTGAGGGCTGAATGAAAACTATAACCTTTATGTTTGATAAAAGTAAACATAGAGGTTGCAAATTCTTTAAATCATTTCAGCCTTTGTATTGTTCTAATTAATACTTTTTAATTAGTTCATTTACGCTGTATCTTAGTAATAATTGAGGAAGCATGAAGTACCAGGTAATCGCCCCACCAGAACAACTAAAAAACCATGTCCGTTACTTCTGGGCGTTAGAGGATCAAACTGACGATATGTCGGAAAAGACTTTCACCGTAATGTGTAACGGCGAACCGGGGCTTATTTTCCAGCAAAACGCGGAATTGTTCACTGGTTTTGAGGGTGAACGATTGCCACAATTATTTGCTTTCGGACAGGCAACAAAGCATGGACAATTACAGGGAAAAGGCAGTTTTCGTACCATTGGTATAAGTCTTCAACCTGCAGCACTTAAGCTACTGTTTGGCATAGATGCTAATGAGCTGGCAAATCAAAATACCAGTATCAGTAATCTTGCTAAAACATCTTTAAATGAACAGCTTCTTAATTGTTCTTCTTTGGAACAACAGGCTTCCTGTTTCTTTAATTTCCTGGAGGAGCAGGTTCAACAACATACAAATGAAAATAAAAAAGTAGCCTATGCTATAGTTAAGCTTCAACAAGGCAAAAGACTCTCAGAGATATTGCATGATCTCAATTTATCGGAGCGTTCACTTGAGCGTCTTTTTCTTACTCATATTGGCATTACTCCTATTCTTTATGCCCGTATCTGTCGTTTCCAAACGTCGCTAACATTTTTAAGACAGGGGAAATTCCGTTCACTTGCAGATATTGCCTACTCACTTGGTTATTTTGACCAGTCTCATTTTATCCGGGATTTTAAATTGTTTTCGGGCGTAAGTCCCAGTATTTACCATCGAAAGGCAATTGAACGGATGCCTGGTTTCCCTGAATGGCAGGAATAATAAAGGCTCTGTCGGTTTTTTACAATTTTCTCAGATCTATATCGGTTAGTTTTGCTGCATAATAACTTCAAAAATTTACCGAAATGAAAAATGTAATTAACTGGTTTGAAATTTACACTTCAGACTTTAACAGGGCAAAAAAATTTTATACAGAAGTTTTTAAATGTAAACTGACTGATCTGCCTGTGGATAACGACAGGCATTCGCAAATGAAATATGCAACTTTCCAGGGAGATGAACATGGAACTGGCGCCACAGGAGCGTTGGTAAAACTCGATGAGGTAAAACCTGGCAGCGGTGGCACTTTGCTATATTTTGCATCCGAAGAAATTAATGATGAGCTAAGTCGTGTTGAAGCAGCCGGCGGCAAAATAATCAGGCCAAAACTTGATACTGGCCATTTTGGATTTATTGCGTTTATAGAAGATACAGAGGGAAATATGATTGGTTTACGTTCAATGAAGTAATTTTCAATTATCGATATCAAAACTTTCAAGCTATGGAACAGGATAAAAAAAGAGCAGAACCAGACAATACAGCGGTACGGACAGCTTTATGGCGTGCATTACACGTTCAAATTGACCCATTACCACATATAATTGAGGACGAAATCGGGCTTAAACTGATAGCACCCGATGAAGGATGGCAGCAACGACCTGACATGAGCCCGGATTTTACCAAACGGCTTCGGGCATCTATTGTTGCCAGAGCACGTTTTGTTGAAGATTTAGTGATAGAGGAGAGAGAAAATGGCATTACTCAATATGTAATACTTGGTGCAGGACTTGACACTTTTGCCCAACGAAGACAAGATGCTGACTCTACACTTCAGATATTTGAAATTGACCAGCTGGATACGCAAACCTGGAAACAGCAACGGTTGATTGAACTTGGCTTTGGTATTCCAAAATGGCTGCATTTTGTTTCTGTCGATTTTGAAGTTTCTTCCTGGTGGGAGCAATTACTGAATGCAGGTTTTGACTTAAGTAAACCTGCTATTGTGGCTTGTGTGGGCGTTACTTTGTATCTTACAAAGGACGCTATCCTTGATACCCTGAAGCAACTAGCAACACTTGCACCAGGATCAAAACTTGCTATGGCGTTTTATTTGCCAATGCGCCTTCTCGACGAACAAGATAAACCTTTGCAGGAAATAGCAGAGAAAGGTGCCCGTTCTGCCAGTACACCTTTCATTAGCTTTTTTACTCCAAATGAAAACTACTTTTGAATCCCTGACACCCGGTCGGCAAAGAGGATATCTCCTTCATTTTTCTGCACCCAAACAATCCAAAACCCGCGAGGCAAGGGTTGAAAAATATATCCCTCA
>JABDFZ010000166.1 GCA_013286325.1 Bacteroidota bacterium
ACCTGTGCAGCTAAGCAGCGGGTAGTGCGACATAATAAGGGTTGGTTTGCCCTGGCTATTTTGCACATCCTGTACAAACCAGTTCCATTGTTCCTCATCCAGCATACCGGGTGTTTTCAGGTGATTGCTATCAATCATAATAAAATGCCAGCCGTTCTTATCAAAACTGTAATAGTTGTTCTTCAATCCCAGCATTTTAAGCACTCCAGGTTTACCATATAATTCATCACTAGTTCCCTTCCACCACATATCATGGTTTCCAAGCACACTATACATTGGTATATCTTTCACCAATTCAACACTATCTTTCCAGCATGCCCATAGTTCAAGTACCCTTTCTTTTTTTATATAATCATAATCTGCTGCATAGATTGAGTCTCCACCATTCAGAATGAGATCCGGTTTGTCATTTTTAACCATTTGCAGGCATTTCTTAAAGCGTGCAACTGCATTATATTCAGGCCTGATATGTACATCTGTAATGTGAGCTATTTTTAAAACCCTTTTCTTCTTTTTAACTGAACTTATAGAAGAGGCCATAGCAACATTACTCAATGCTAATGCCCCGGTTGCAAGCCCCATTTTTGTTATTAGATCTCTTCTCTTCATTTTCTTTAGGAGTGCTTAACTTTTGAATTCATGTCAAATATAAATACTATACATTAAGTTTACAAATACTATACATTAATATATTGTATATTTTTAGGACAGGTGTAAGCTCTGTCTCCAACAGATCAAAAAACAAAACAAGAAATTAGATAAAACCTTGGGGCTATTGGTAGAAGTTGAGGTATACAGCGTCGAACTTAAAGTGACGGAAACGTAGACTGGATGTTCAAAACCATTTGAAAATGCAGGTAGAGAACTATCGCTGATACTTCTTTGTTAACCGAAATTGAGTAGAAGGTTTTCATCGGGAGATGAAATTGGAAAAAGAGGCTAATCTTAAAGCAACATATGGTTACGTCCGATCACTAAAATGATCGTTTTTATAATAAAGCCGTGCTATAGGACCGGCCTTGATCTTATCTTGTAGGTGAAGAAGCTCATTTGTCAGTGGCACGTTTCAATGTAGTGTGCGTCAATCTGGTACCCACCCGCAGGCTTATTGAATCTCCATCGGCATAGTATCTGCCTTTGTTTTTAATCTTCATGGTTTTAATGTTAGCGGTGAACCATAAGCTGTCGCCCTTCACTACACCATCCGAAATATCAAAGCTGCCTATAGACGAGATCACCGTACCTGTGAGCGTTGTGCCACTGGTATTAAAAGTATAAGTTATCGGGAATTCATTGCCATCCGGCCCTTTTAGCATAGCAGACCATTTGCCATCTACGCCAGCAAAATATGCGAATGCCGCGCCAAAGGAAAGGAGTAAAGCCACCGTAGTTAGTATCTTTCTTTTCATGATTTGTGAGGTTAAGTGATTTGTTAAAAGTAAGCATTAATTCTAAAAAGCACCGTAAGATATACAGACATCAGATTTATTGAATCCAATCAGACTGATAAAGTTTGGTATAACGATGTTAGCTTTTTATGCAATGGAGCCGTAAGCGGTTTTTGGTGGGAACCGGGAGATGATGGTAAAAGCGCATATAAACAAACAGTGCCAGGCTACTCTATTATAAATCTTTATGATGATGGCAGCTTTGACGACCAATACATTAAATACGAACGATAAAATCAATTTATAATAAAGCCTATAATTAAAATGAAAAGAACTTCTATTTTATTCCTGTTTGTATTTTTAATGGGGAGGTCGGTTTTTGCTCAGAATCCTGCTAAACCAGGGAATATCATTATTGTATCAATAGATGGGCTCCGCTGGAAAGAAGTTTTCCAGGGCGCCGAAAAACGCCTGATTACAAGCAAAAAATTTATTTCACAGGATTCAGCTCAAATACTAAAAAAGTATTGGGCAGAAGATCAGCAGGAACGGAGAACTAAATTAATGCCGTTTGTATGGAGCACTATAGCTAAAAATGGACAGCTATATGGCAACAGGGAACAGGGGAGTAAAGTAAATGTTAAAAATCCGTATTGGTTTTCATACCCGGGACGTAACGAAAACTTAACAGGCTATGCAGATCCGAAAGTAAACTCAAACGATTACCCGGATAACCCCAACAAGAATGTCCTGGAGTTTATTGACCAGCAGAAAGGATATAAAGGCAAAGTGGTAGCTTTTGCATCGTGGGATGCCGTAGCCAGGATTATAAACCGTAACCGCAATGGCTTATTAGTAAATAACCCGTTTGAAGACCTTAAAGGAAACAACCTCACCGAAGCTGAAAAATTGGCTAATGAAATTCAGCATTATGAACCTCAAATATGGGGCGATGGTGAGCGCCTGGATGCTAATACCTATGCGCTGGCGAAGGCGTATATAACGGCAAAGCATCCGAAAGTAGTTTACCTGGACCTTGCCGATACCGACGACGATGCACATGAAGGTAAGTACGATTTTTACCTGGATGCTATTCATAATATAGATGCAATGCTTGGCAGATTGTGGGATTATTTACAAAGCGATCCATACTATAAAAATAATACTACTATAATGGTTGTGCCTGACCATGGAAGAGGAGAGGGTAACGAATGGACAAGTCATGGTTCAAGTATTCCCCATGCAAATGATACCTGGCTTATGGTAATTGGGCCAAATATAAAAGCTATTGGAGAGGTGAAAAATAACGGACAGATCTACCAGGATCAATACGCAAAAACTATTGCCCGGATATTGGGCTTCAATTTTACTTCGGTAAACCCTATAGGCGAGGTTATAAATAGTGTAGTGAAATAATAAACATTAATCTGTTCTCATAATGAAAAATCAAAACAGGAGGAATTTTATTCAAAAACTGGCTATAAGTGGTTTAATGATTACCCCATTTCAAAAATTAGTTGCTACGCCTGTTTCGGTGGAATTACAGCGGGAGCCCGCCAAAAAAAAGATCAGGTTTGGTATTTGTGCCGATATACATCAGGATATTATACATGATGGGGAATTGCGTTTGCAGGTCTTTATTGATGATATGCAAAAACAGGATGTTGATTTCATTATACAGTTAGGCGATTTCTGCCGCCCCTATGATAGAAACCTTCCGTTTTTAAAAATATGGGAGCAATTTCAGGGCCCCCGTTATCATGTGATTGGCAATCACGACAATGACGGAGGCTTTACACACGACCAGGTAATTACATTCTGGAAAGCTCCGCTTAAATATTACTCTTTTGATAAAAATGGTTACCATTTTGTTGTGTTAAATGGTAATGAACACAACCCATCAGCCGACAGGGCTGTTGGTTATGCCCGTTATATTGGAAAGGAGCAGCAGGAATGGCTGGAAAAAGACCTGCAGCAAACAAAATTAACTACCATTATATTTTGTCACCAGGGATTGGATAATGATAATGGGGGAATTGAGAATGCTACCAATATACGATTGATACTTGAGCGTGCTAATCACGACGCCGGCTTTAAAAAAGTGAGGCTGGTATTCAGCGGTCATCACCACCTTGATTACCAAAATGAAATTAACGATATTTTCTACATCCAGGTTAACAGTATGTCGTATCAGTGGTTGGGCGATGCATATGTCAAGATCCGTTATAGTAAAGAAATAGATCAAAAGTATCCCAATATTAAATATACTGTACCATATAAAGACCCTATCTATACTATTGCGGAAATTGATAGTCATGGTGTGTTTTCAATAAAAGGTGCCAGCACATCTTTTGTGGGCCCTTCGCCCGAAGAGTTAGGAATGCCTAAGCATGAAATGGGCTATGAGGTGGTGCCATATATTTCACCACGAAAGATCAAACTAGATTCATAGCAGACCAAGCTGTTAAAATAAACTATAAGTAACCTGATTTCAAACATGAAAAAATCAATTATTGCCCTCTTTCTTATTTGCTTTACATTACAATTAAGTGCGCAAATTAAAAGTGTAAAACATATAGTTTTAATTGGCTGCGATGGCTTTGGCGCATACGCTGTGCCTGATGCAAAAATGCCTAATCTTAAAAAATTAATGGAAACAGGATCGTGGTCGCTAAAGGCAAGGTGCGTGATGCCATCTTCAAGTGCAGACAACTGGGCTTCTATGCTTATGGGAGCTGGTATAACCGAGCATGGTTATACTGAGTGGAATAGCAAAGTGCCTGAAATTCCATCGGTAACTACTACAAAATACGGGATATTCCCTTCTATTTTTAGTGTGATAAGGGATCAGAAACCAACTGCTAAAACCGCGGCTATTTATAGCTGGGGCGGTATTGGGCCATTAATTGAAAAAGAAGCCATTACTTTTGTTGTACCCGGTGGTGACGCTGGCGATGATTTCTGTGTAGATAAGACTGTAAGCATTATAAAAAAAGAAAAGCCACTTTTTACATTTATCCACGTAAGTGAGCCTGATGGGGTTGGACACAATATTGGGCATAGAACACCTGCATATTATGATACATTGCAAAAAGTGGACGCAAGGATAGGAAAAATTGTACAAGCCGTAAAAGATGCAGGTATTGAACAGGAAACCATTATTATTGTAACTGCAGATCATGGTGGTATAAACAAGGGGCATGGTGGTAAGTCTTTGGATGAGATACAAATCCCTTGGGTTATCAACGGCCCTGGTATCAAAAAGAATCATGAGATTTCTGATGTTATTATTACTTATGACACAGCAGCTACCATCGCCTGGATCTTCGGCTTAAAGACACCACAAAGCTGGCGTGGTAAAGCTGTGTCGGAAAGTTTTAGTAATTGATATTTATAGAAAAAGGTCCACAAAATAAGATTGGCTGTCAGCAGAAAGTTGTTTGAGCAAACGTTTGCGCAAAATTTAAATCA
>JABDFZ010000167.1 GCA_013286325.1 Bacteroidota bacterium
TAATACCTTTCCGTTACTGGTTAAGTTTATTGATGCTAATGAGGATCTGTCCATACAGGTGCATCCGAATGATGAGCTGGCTAAAAAGCGTCATAACTCATTTGGTAAAACCGAAATGTGGTATGTAATTGAGGCCGACCCTGGCTCAACGCTTATAGCCGGCTTTAACAAAGAACTTACGCAGCAAGAGTATTTGGATAAATTCAACAGCGGCCATTTAATGGACATTTTAAATAAAGAAAATGTAACAGCTGGCGATGTTTTCTTTTTACCTGCGGGCAGGGTACATACCATTGGCAAAGGCTTGCTGATTGCCGAAATCCAGCAAACTTCGGATATAACTTACCGTATTTACGATTTCGACCGTGTAGATGATAAAGGCAACAAACGGGAACTGCATACCGAAGAAGCCCTTGCCGCAATTGATTATAAACATTATCCTGAATATAAAACCAGGTATCAGCCTGAAAAAGACGAAACCGTTAAACTGGTTAGTTGTCCTTACTTTACAACCAGCCTGCTGGATTTTGACAAAAGCACAGCGAAAGATTATTCAAATCTCGACTCGTTTGTAATATATGTTTGTGTTGAGGGTGAGTTTACAGTTAAAACCAACGGTGAAGAATATCCTGTAAAAATGGGCGATTGTATTTTGTTACCGAAGATTATTGAAAAAGTTGAATTAACCACAACCAGCGGTTTCTTTTAATAAAATAAGTTATTTATATTCGGTTAACTTATTAAACCCTATTGCAAATAAACCCTATAAAGAATTAATCATTGCTTTAAATTATTATCAACAGATATTGGTAGTGAGCTTTGTACCATAAAACCAAAGTCGATTATGTAACTAAACTAAAAAAAAATGAAAAAACTATCTAGAATTGAATTGAGAGATGTTAAAGGTGGTGTAGCAGGCCCTCCACCCGGCGGTGGCCCTGTTTATTGTTATTTTGTGTCTGCAGCATGTGGAAATATATGTGCAGATATAACCCAACCTACCGGGCCTTTGCCTCCGGTTTCAACATGTACTGCTTATCTTGCCTATTTTAACCCTTCTTGCCATTATACATATCAGGCAGGGAAATGTGGTGGCGGCGGCATATCATAGTTCTTTTCGGTAACGAAAAAGGGTCAATTGAAGTTGTTTCAATTGACCCTTTTTACATTTATTCCAAAACCGTTTTCCCCTTTTCAATAATAATAATATAAACCTTGTATTACAGTAGTTCCACAACAGCTTTGTACGACTCTTTGATAAAAGGCAAAGCATAATCTAATTCTTCCTCATTAGTTATATTTATACCACTTCTTAAAGGCCATTTGGGAACATAGGGATATAGGAAGATTTTATTGTCAGGATCATTGTATTCTACTGGTTTTAGATGAAGTACTATTTGCTCTTTTTTCGTTTGAATATGCATTTCAACAAATAAGGTTTTATAAGCTTTAAGTTTATAACCTATATACGCTCTTGTAGCATATTCTTGAACATTTTCTAACTCCTTAATCTTAGTTCTTAATAAATTTAATGTTCCCTTTATTGATTCAGGTGCTTTATTGACATGATCCTCAATAGTAACTGGTGATAGTTTATGATCGTTCATTTGAAAAGTTTAAGTTAGGATCACCCTAAAATACAAAAGTCCATGTAAAAACTACACGGACTTTCAATTATTATTTCAACTGATTACCTACTTACCCAACTTCAATTTTAAGTTCTCATCAATAGCAGCCAAAAACTCTTCGGTATATAAATAATCTTTACCGTGCTCTACTTTTGGTTTTATGGTGATAGCTAAGTCTTTAGTCATTTTCCCGCTTTCAACAGTTTCAATACAAACTTCTTCCAGCGTTTTGCAGAATTTTACAAGCTCCTGGTTGTTATCCAATAAGCCACGGAACTCCAGTCCGCGTGTCCACGCAAAAATTGATGCAATAGGATTGGTTGATGTTGGCTTGCCTGCCTGGTGCTCACGATAGTGGCGGGTTACTGTACCATGTGCAGCTTCGGCTTCCATTACAGTGCCATCAGGGGTAACCAGGGTTGAGGTCATTAAACCTAACGAACCAAAACCTTGTGCAACAGTATCACTTTGTACGTCGCCATCGTAATTTTTACAAGCCCATACAAAGTTACCATGCCATTTTAAAGCAGATGCAACCATGTCGTCAATTAAACGGTGCTCATAAGTAAGCTGGTTGGCTTCAAATTCAAGCTTAAATTCCTGTTCGTAAATTTCCTGGAAAATATCTTTAAACCTGCCATCATATTTTTTAAGGATGGTATTTTTGGTTGATAAATATAACGGCCATTTTTTCAATAATGCCTGGTTAAAGCAGGCACGTGCAAATCCTTTTATAGATTCATCAGTGTTATACATTGCTAAAGCAACGCCATCGCCTTTAAAATTATAAACCTCGAAAGATTGTTCTGCTCCGCCATCTTCGGGTGTAAAAGTAATAGTTAACTTACCTTTTCCTTTAGTTACAAAATCGGTAGCGCGGTACTGATCACCAAAGGCATGGCGGCCAATGCATATAGGAGCTGTCCAGTTAGGTACCAAACGCGGAACGTTGGCCATAACAATCGGCTCGCGGAAAACCGTTCCATCCAGTATATTACGGATAGTACCGTTTGGAGATTTCCACATTTGTTTTAAATTAAATTCTTTTACACGCTCTTCATCGGGTGTAATGGTGGCGCATTTAATGCCTACACCATACTGTTTAATGGCATTTGCGGCATCAATGGTAACCTGGTCGTTAGTTTCATCACGATACTCTATACCAAGGTCATAGTATTTTATATCAAGGTCCAGGTATGGGATTATTAGTTTATCTTTAATGAATTTCCAGATAATACGGGTCATTTCATCGCCGTCCAGTTCAACAACAGGATTTTCTACTTTAATTTTCGACATCTTTGATACTATTTTTTTAATGGCACCAAATATATAAAAATGGTTCATTAGTTCATTAGTGTCATAAATACAATGGCATATTGTTTAATATCTTACTTCAAACTGACAATCATACTGCCCGGTTAATTAAGCTGTTCAACTTTATTCAACCTAAATGCTGTTTTTATAAACTTAGATGCTATTTTTATAAAATATATAAATCAACCCTTGGTTAAACTTGTTACTACAAAAAAATGTTGCTGTTTAAATTATGATAAAACTGATCCAAAAAACAACATTACTAACATTATTTGTTTGCTGTACCGTATTTGCAGCAAAAGCGCAACTGGGATATAACTTTGCTCAATACGATATAGGTACAGCTGTTGGGTTTGATAAAACTTATGGCGATGCCGAAACGGTAACCACCACACAATCTATCCACTTTAATTTTACCTATAACCAAACGCCCTTCACCAATTTTGTTTTAGAAGCACAGTTAGGGAAGCTGCGGGGTGGTTCTGTTTCTACCAAGTCGGGAAGGTTTTTTAATAATGATTTTGCCGCCTTTATTTTTAGGGGGCAGCTGCAATTTGGTGAGTTTTTAGATTATTCGAACAGTCAGTTTAACAACGTTCTCAAAAATTTATATGTATCAGCTGGCGTTGGTTTTGTAAATAACCATATTACCCAGGTAAACAGGTACTCGCAAAAAGTTCCGGGATTTTATACGCCGGGAGACGATAGAAGCCAGGAACCTTTTATCCCTTTTCGCGTAGGGTATGAATTTAAACTGTATAATACCTATGGTGTACCAAGTGTTAAAATAGACCTTGGTTATGGCTATAATTATATTTTTGGCGACGGATTAGACGGCTTTAAAGCGGGTTCTCATAATGATATTTATTCGCAATATACATTAGGTGTAAAATTTGCCATCGGCTCGGCACTTATATCATACCGAAAACAAATTACTTATTAATGAGGTTAGTTAGTTTAGGTTGATTAAGACCGAAGTCGGTAAATACCGGGAGTCCGAAAGTAACATTATATCTTTCAGACATTGTGATTTTCCAACAAAACTAAATTATAAACCCATGAATAAAGAGACATTTTATCCCGGCTTTGACGATGACGGCGAAGACAGGGACAGGACATTGAAAGATGAACTGGGCGAAACCATTGACAAAGAAGACCTGAATTATAATGCCGATGATGACAGCTTTGAATATGATGTAAAAAGCGACGATCCGGATTATCAGCACCCTGATCCTTATAATACTTCTGTGAAAAATGGCGAGGATATGAACTCAACATATGATGAGGCAAACCCCTTTGACGCCACTGATGAATATATCCCTAAAGAATCATTAGAAACTGATGTAGATAAATTAGGGATGCACATTGACGATGGCGACATCGTGGAGCTAGATGCAGCCGACAGGGTACTTGCCCACACCCCCGAAGATGACAGGGATGACCTGGATGAAGAGGGTTATCCAAAGAATGACAGGTAAGGAAATTGCTGGAAAATATATAATGACCGTAAGTTATTAAGCTTTTAGGTCACTATATATTTTTAGTTTCACGATCGTCCAATACAGAGTTGCCTTCGTTCCCCGCCCTGACTGTCAACACAATGCAATCTGCGCATCCATGCATTAAAAATCTCCGCATCAATCCTTATCTTTGCTACATAGTAACTGACAATTATATGCTTAAAGGATTTTTTAACGTTCCTGTGCCGCAGAACGAGCCTGTATTGAATTACGGCCCCCGCAGCGTGGAACGAGCAGCACTTAAAGCTGCATTGGATGAGGCGCGCGCCCAACAGATTGATATACCCATGTATATTGGTGCAAAAGAAGTT
>JABDFZ010000168.1:0-4358 GCA_013286325.1 Bacteroidota bacterium
AGTACCGTTACCGGGCGGGAGATACAGCGGCATTTATGGAGCAGTCGTTTTCACATACATCGTTTTAAAGATTATGTGATCGTGCATAAAGAAGGGATATTGATAAAACGAATAATAAAGCATGATGTTGAAGCTGGGGTTATCACTTGCCGCTCACTCAATGCAGATAAAGATGATTGTAGTCAAATATTTAACATTGTGAATGTTACGCAGATAAGATAGGTTGTATTGTTCTAGATCCATACCCCAGCCAGGGCTATATAAAAAAAGCCTTTAGGATATCCTAAAGGCTTCGATCACAGTTTGATTTATTTATTAGGGGATAAGGGTCAATTAGTTTTCAGATCGACCTATGATCAGGAACAAAGGCAGTAGTAGTATCATTAATACGCTAAATAAAGCTACGCGGACAGAACTTATACGTGCAGGTTTTATGGTTTCGACAGGCACAACCTGCATGATCTTTTTGACAGGCCCGATAAACGGTATTTGCTGATCTGCAAAATGCTCATCGGCGTTCAGGGTGGCGGCGTATGCGCCCTGATCTGTAACTTGTATCTCGGCGTTAGTTAAAGCGATCATTTGTGGGGCGTCCCATGATGCTGTAGCCAGATTTGTTTTAAGAGCGGTATTCATTGGGTTGCATAGTTATGGCCGTTATGCATATCTAATGCAAAAGGCGTGATTTACCAATAATATTTTAATTTGATCCTTGTAATGTTAAGCCCTTTGTTGAGTATCGGTTATTGCTGTGCAACTTTCCCGTTTTTCAACTTATTATTAGCATTACACATGTAATACCGGGTTTAGCTTTTTGTATTGTTATAATGCTTAAGCTGCAGCTAAGCTTTTTTGGGTTAAAACACTTTTAAGGGCATCCTTAACCTGGTGTTGTATTTTCACCTGTTCAAATATGGCAGCCTGTAGATCGTTGATGACGGTGCGATTTGCTTTTTGCTCCTTGCCGATCAAAATTTTGTAGATCTTATCAGTATAGATCTCATCGTGCCAGGCTTGAAGGTCTGCTACAAGTATATCATAATTTGCTCCATCCACTATATTCCCGCAGGTTTGGAGCATTGGCTCATATTTGCGAAAAAGGCAGATCAACTCAGTGTTCAGGTTGCGGGCATATCGAAACTCGTTAGCAAGCTCGATCTTTTTTACTTTCGAGAAAAGTACAAACTCATTGTAATACATCGCAAACAAGAGCGCTGCGAAAGTTGACAGTCCGAATAAAATTGCGTAGTTAGACATGGGTTTAATAGTTTAAGTTGAATTAATTAATCAGGATTTTAATATTTATGATGGTTTATACGGGCTTGTCCACTGCAGGGTTACTGTTTTTTTAAATATATTTTACGGGTGGACAGGTTGTGGCAAAAGTGGCTTTAATTGTCAATATTGATTGTTTTTTATAAAATAATAGGGTGGACAACTTGTATTTTTGATGTTTGGCCAGTGTACTTAAGGGTGGACAATTTGTGATTTTTCTGCCTAGGATAGGCTGATGAACATAAATATGTAAAAATAAAGCCCTTATAAAAGAAGTGCTTTATTGGTAGTTGTTAGACTTCTATGAATAGCTAAACTGCGAGGTTACGATACAAAAGTGCCCTGTTAAGGTCCGTTCTAATTTCGTGAAGTAATTTTATCTGTTGGTTAATATCTGCGAGCAGCACATCGAACGGAAGTTCATTCTTTTCGGTATTATTGACCGAACGAAAAATGTTATTGTTACGGGCTTTATCGTGCCAGCTCTGTAGTTTATGCATCAATACATCAATATCATTGAACTTATTGTCGATCTGTTTTAGCTCAGCGGCATGCGTAGTAAGTTGTGTGAGCAAATACCGGTTTAGATTGGTTGCATATCTGAACTCGTTAGCTAAATTAAGCCGCTTTATTTTAGGAGAAAATACAAGCCTGTTATAGATGATCACGTAAAGTATGGCTACGAGTGTTAACGCAGCAAAAAAAGCAATATAGGCAGACATGGAAGACAATGTTTTAAATAGGCGTAAACTCTGTTTAGCTAGATGTGATATTTAATACGTTTTATCTGATGCAAAGTTTTTTATTTATTTAGATACTTGCCAGGTTATTCGGTTATTTGCCTTGTAAACAATTAGTGACCAGATAATTCAATATCCAATAAAATGCGTGTGAGTACCAAAATATTTTTGTTCTGTATAATTAGTCTGGTTTTTATTAGTTGCGACCGGATAACCAAGAACCTGGCTAAGGTACATTTGATGAACAAGCCCGAAATTTCGTACTTTCACGATACCTTTAAACTGGAGTATGCCGAAAATACAGGTGCAGCTTTAAGTTTGGGCGATAGCTTGCCAAAGGCGCTCAGCTTTTGGCTGCTTAGTATAATGCCGCTTGCGTTTATGCTGGCATTGCTTATCTATACCATCAGAAACTCAGCTACAATGAGTTGGATGAAAATGGCCTCGCTTGCGCTGATATTCGCCGGCGGACTGGGCAATATTATCGACCGTTTATTCTTCGATCGCCATGTTACCGATTTTATGAATGTGGGTATCATGGGCCTGCGTACAGGGATCTTTAACGTAGCCGATGTGGCTGTTACCGCAGGTGCGATAGGCTTGTTGGTATTTTATAAGGGGCGGGGAGAGGATGTTGGTGATAGATCCTTATCTCGTTAGACCCTGATCTTTTTGCTGTCAGTTATATTTCATGAGCCGAATATTGAGATCATTCGGCTCATGGAAAGTATTATGGTCTTTAATATCAAATGCTTATCTTTAATTATCAAATAAACCACTATGAAAAGTATTTGTACTTTATTGATCGTTGCCTGCTGCATTGCAAAAGCTAGCGCGCAAACTTTACCGGCTTCGCCTAACTCAATACCCGGACTTAAAATAGAACCGCATTCAGGGCTCGATACAAACCTTACCTGGCATTTGCCTAAAACACCCGATGCGTTAAAACAATTACCTACCGTACAATTTTATAATAAGCCTACCGTGGCTCTTGCAAACGATGCGCTTATAGTTTACAGCACAATGCCTGTAGTTCGTCTGGGGGGTAATTCAAAAATGCCTGTAGCGCAGTTGAACGCCAGCGGTTACGATATGCTTATAAAAAGATTTACGTTGATAGATCCATCAATATCGCCTGCAGGCCACTGATCAGCAAACTATTCTTTTTCCATCGCCACCAGTTTTACCGGACCGACCAAACCCGATGGTTTAGGATCCCATTTGGCTGCACTGAACAAGCCATCTTCGCCACGGTTATCGCGGAAACGCGCGGGGAAATTGGTATTGTAAAATATACGGTAAGGTATTTTATGCTTGTCCATATCGCTGATACGGTTGGCCATCAGGTTTGATACATTAACCTCTAATGTATTATTGGCTTTGAGCAGGGTGGTGGGTATGATAGCCTTAAAATCGGGACCAAGCAAGGTGGTCAGTTTAGTTCCGTTCAGGTAAACCTCGGCGGTCTCATAAACCTTACCCAGATCTAATTGCCAGGCTTGGGTAGCATCTCCCGGTTTAGCAAAACTAATACTGTATTTGGCCGTTCCGCTAAAGCGTTTAACAGCTTGCCCGTCAAGATCGGTCCACGATGATAAAGTGGTTTGTTTAACTGTTTCCGGCAGTTCTGGTCCGCCATCGGTAAAGCTTATTGTCCACTCGCCTTTGATCTCAACCGCCTTTCCGGTGGGTTTGTAGTAGGCATATAAATTGCCTTTTATTGCTGTTGCCGATGTTTGCAAAATGCAGCTTTCGCCAGGTTCAAGCTGCAGGTAAACTTGCGTTCCCTCAGCAGGCGACCTTTGTATCCGCGCCACGCCGCTGGTTTTTGTCATCGGGTTGAATTGTATTACCGAAGCCGTGTTCCCCGAAAGGGTGATCCAGCCATCTATCTTTTTTACACCTTTATTGGCAACAAAGTAATAGTTACCCGTGCCATAGTTACGACGGGTAAATTGCAAGCCACTTTCAACCATGGGCTCGCGACGCGTTTTTGCAAAGGCCAGCAAATGATCCAGGTTATCGCCCATTAAAATGGAGCCTTTACCTACTGTTGCTTTTTTAATATCGTTACCGGCGCTGGTCCAGGTTAATTGTGTCAGCATACCCTTCATTGCTTTGTTATATACATCCAGGTTAGCCAGGCCGGGTACGTCGAACGGCATGTTTTTGTAAACAATGATCTGCGCACCGCCCTCGGCCATTTCTAAAATTTTTGAAAATGTGCTTAACGGCATATAACGACAGCCGGGTATCACCAGGGTTTTATAGCTCGCACCTGGAGTTTTGATCTCGCTTCCGCTGACGGTACTGGCTTGTATCTGCTTGTCGGATATATAGTCG
>JABDFZ010000168.1:4368-4570 GCA_013286325.1 Bacteroidota bacterium
AACGAACATTTTACCTCATCGCTCGGGCAGGTAAAACAAGCTATCGATAAACTACTGCTTGGCGGTGTTAACCATGTTTTCTATCACGGCGTAAGCTATTCGCCGCCATCGGCCCCCTGGCCCGGATGGTTGTTTTATGCAGCGGTGCACTTTGTGCCCGATAATCCGCAATGGCATGACTTCCGTGCGTTGAACGATTACG
>JABDFZ010000169.1 GCA_013286325.1 Bacteroidota bacterium
ATAAGCGATAAAACCATTAAAGTAATAGCTAAAGCCCAGGTACCTTTTTCTAAAAAGTCGCCGGTTTTTTGCACACCCAACATTTGCGATGAGCTGGAGAAATTTGATGATAAACCGCCGCCTTTAGGGTTTTGTATTAATACGATTAGTACTAAAAGTACACACACAATGATCGCTATGATCAGTAAAATTAAATACATTTCTTTTTATATTAATTGGTTTTCTTTTCTAATTGTTCAATCTTTTCGGCAAAGTAACGGCTTTTTTCCGGAAATTTCAACATCAATTTTTTGTATGATGCTATGGCTTTATGATAAAGCATCTGATCGGAATAAATAGCGGCCAGCGTTTCAGTAACCAGTTCATCACGGTCTTCCGAACTCTTTTTGGCTTTGTTTTCGTTGTCCAGTTTATCACTGCTTTGCGGCCTTATCTGTGGTTCTTCCTGTATAAAGCGTTCAATAATAACCTGTTCCTTACGTTTCGGCTCAAATGCATTCGGGGCAAATGGCGGCGGCGGAACACTTTTATCCAGCTCTTCAACCGAAGTTATATGGAAAATATTTTCGTAATACTGCTGCTGTAGTTCGTCAGCAACTGATTTTATTCTTGTTTTGGGAGTTTCAGTAGTTTCCGATGCTACATAAGGCTGATATACGCCTGCATGCTCTTTACGTGTTTTATCAAGCCACCACATAAAGGTATATGGCATCTTTTCATCATGATACTTTGATACATCCTGTTGTTCAGTATCATTTTCATTTATAGGTGCACTTTCTTCCTGGGATGCAGTATTAGTAACTTGCTGTGCCGGGGATTCAGGCGCATCGTTAATATGTGCAGTTTCCTTATGCTCGCCAAAGGCACGATCGAATGTAAAATAATCGGTAGCAGCTATATTGCTTACTATATCTTCTTCCAGGTCAATATTTTCGATACCAACAATTTCATCAAAGGTTTCATCCTCTATGTTTTCTTCATGATGAGTTATTTTGGCTTCTGGCTCATGGGCTTCAGTTACATGAGTAATTGTTTCCTGCTGTTTATGTTCATGAACAGGCTCTTCAACAATATTATCTACTGGTACATGTTGCTCTATTGCCGATTCCGGAACAGGTGCCATTTCTGCATGTGCTTCAGTTATAATATTTTCGGCAGAGTGCTCATGAGCTGTGGCATTCGGAAGAACTGATTCTATTTCAGATACTAAGCCATCGAGTGTTTCTTCTGCCTGATGTGATATGGAATGTTCATGAGGTAGAATATCTGAAGCCGCCGATTCTATTTCAGGTACTAAGCCCTCATGTGTTTCTTCTGCCTGATGTGCTATTGAATGCTCATGAGGTAGAATATCTGAAGCAGCCGATTCTACTTCAGATGCTAAGCCCTCGTGTGTTTCTTCTGCCTGATGTGCTATGGAATGTTCATGAGGTAGAATATCTGAAGCTGCCGATTCTATTTCAGCTATCAAATCTTTATGAGCCTCTTCCGGCTGATTTACAACAAGTTCTTCAACCCGGGTCTCATTCGAAACCTGAGGATGGTGGATTTCTGTTAAATGTTCTTCTGAAAGATTATTTTCAAGTAATCCTTCAACAGGAATTGGTTGTGGAATTTCTGAAACATCAGTTTCTGTATGATGCTCATCAACCAAAGCCTGGGCAATTTCATGCCCGGTTACGGGTGGTTGTTCGTCAGTATGTACGGGCTCTTCAACCTCAGTTTCAGTCACAGCATGATCACTGAAATAATTTTCACTATCTGTATGAACTGTATTTTCATGCTGATGGGATACAAAATTTTCGTACCTGATGTTATTTTGAAGGATAATTTTTTCGTCGGATACCCCAATAAAAGATGCAGGAGCATTGATCAGTTTATACAGAGATTTGGCGTTAAAATAGGCAGAAGCCCTTCTTAAATTCTTTTCGTCGCTCGAGTGTGCAAGCAATGCCTGCAAAATACCACTCTGCGGAAAATCATTAACCAATCGTTGCAGATTATAGTTATACAGCTGGGCATCGTTAGCTGGATTAGCTAACAAAGTCCATAAAAAATCGTTCTGACTGTTATTATAATTTTGATCCACGAGGTTGAAACTACAAATTGCTTACCAATCCGCAAAGGCTTTATTAAAAATATCTTCGGTTAACTGTTTATTTATATCCGCAATTAACGCCTGTTCTTGCGAACCTTCGTCACCCTTAAAATCTTTAAACTTTGAAAATGATTGTTCAAAACTAAGCTTTTTATCCTGATCGGTAGTAAGCTTATTATCCTTATCATGCAAATATTTTATATATTTCACATTAACGGTAATGGTTAAGCGGCTTTGATCGGCAATAGGCGCAACATTATTGCTGGTTGCCTGTACCGATACCGGGGCAATTGTAAAGTCGGTAATCGTACCCGATATTACCGCATCTGCTCCTTCTGCCCTTACAATACTTAAACGTGTTGTATTTCTGATACGGTCTTTCAGTGCTTCGGTAAATTGCTGGCTCAAACTATTTACAACCAATGGAGCAGTATTTTCAAAAAAATCAACCCTGATGGTTTTCATATCAGCAGGAATTGACGCCCCGTTTAAGGTTAACGAATAAGTGCACGATTGTAAAACCCAGATTAAACCAATAAGTGTTATTGCTAACCCTTTTATTCTTGTCATTTTTATAGATTTAATTCTTTTATCTTTCTGTACAAGGTTCTTTCCGAAATCCCTAACTCATTTGCAGCCAGTTTGCGTTTACCTTTGTGTTTTTTCAATGCCTTCCGTATCAAATCCGATTCTTTATCAATCAGCGAAAGCGATTCTTCTACTTCTTCAGCGTCCTGCGTTATATTATAAGGATTAACGTTGTTATTATTGCTAATAACGGGTTGCTGTAAAGTAAATTGCGTTTCAGGTGCGCCGGGCAGCTCAATATCTCTGTAAAGTTGATTTATTGTTTGCGAGTGGTTGGCATGATTGATTGAAACACCACCATGTTCAATAATATCGGCAACTAGTTTTTTCAATTCAACCATATCGCGCTTCATATCAAACAGCACTTTATACAATATATCGCGTTCAGAAAAATCTTCTTTTGGCTGATTTTCAACCCGCATAGGTAAATTTCTGCTCCCCATTTCGTGCGGAATATAGGTAAGCAGGGTTTGCGCTGTGATGATCCGGTCACGTTCGAGCACGGCCAATTGCTCGGCCATATTTTTTAGCTGCCTCACATTACCCGGCCACGAATAATTGATGAGCACTTGCTGTGCTTCGTCGTCCAATTGTATGGGTGGGGTACGGTATTTATCAGTAAAGTCAGCAGTAAATTTCCTGAACAATAAATAAATATCCTCTTTCCTGTCGCGTAATGGCGGGATACGTAATGGAACTGTATTTAAACGGTAATACAGGTCTTCCCTGAATTTTCCATTTTTAACGGCATCGTAAACATCAACATTAGTAGCGGCTATTACCCGCACATTTGTTTTTTCAACCTTCGATGAGCCCACTTTTATATATTGTCCTGATTCAAGCACCCTTAATAAGCGTGCTTGGGTGCCAAGCGGCATCTCGGCAATCTCATCTAAAAATATGGTGCCCCCGTTTACGGTTTCAAAATACCCCTTACGTTCGCCAACAGCACCCGTATAGGCCCCCTTTTCGTGACCGAATAATTCCGAATCAATTGTACCTTCAGGTATAGCGCCGCAGTTCACGGCAATAAAAGGCCCATGTTTACGCGGGCTCATCTGGTGAATAATATGCGAAAACACTTCCTTCCCGCTGCCGCTTTCCCCGGTAATTAAAACAGAAATATCTGTAGGCGATACCTGATTAGCTATATTTATTGCCCGGTTTAATAAAGGCGAGTTGCCTATGATACCGTAGCGTTGTTTTATTTCTTGTATTTCCATGATGGTTAGTGAGTGGTTGATTGTGTTGATTAGGTTGATTAGGTTACCTTTTGATAACTAATGCTACTCGTTCAACTTATTCAACTCAGTCCAACTTATTCAACTACTTTACCTATCAACGTAGCAGTTGTGCATTTTTCTATTAATACGTTTACATATTCACCTGGTTTATAGCCTTCTCCTATCGGGAAAACTACTACCGTATTTTGATCACTCCTGCCGGAGTAATCATTGTTTGATTTTTTTGAAAAACCTTCTATCAGCACTTTTTGTGTAGTACCTACCAGTTTTTTCAAACGCTCGTGCGAATGTTGCTGCTGTTTGGCTACCACTTCCTGCAAACGGCGTTTTTCCACCTCGCATCCAAAAGACATAACCGATGATGTACTTT
Organism: Bacteroidota bacterium; assembly: GCA_013286325.1. Lineage (GTDB taxonomy): Bacteria > Bacteroidota > Bacteroidia > Sphingobacteriales > Sphingobacteriaceae > Mucilaginibacter. The sequence continues at coordinate 4,301 of JABDFZ010000169.1, forward strand.
ACACCATTGCGAAGTATGAGAATATTTGCAATTATATTCACTTACCTATACAATCGGGCAACAGTCGCATACT
>JABDFZ010000170.1 GCA_013286325.1 Bacteroidota bacterium
AACGGTGATGTGGTTAATCTGCAGGGTGAAGCAAAATTAAACGGCGGAATAGACCCAAGTGGAAAGATAAACCTTACAGGAACTTATACAGTAAATAAGGGTTCGTACAATTTAGCTTATGCTACGGTTAAACGTAAATTTAATTTTAAACCTGGCAGCACCATTACCTGGACAGGCGACCCTACCAGTGCAAATATCAATCTTACCGCGGTATATGTTGCCAACGTCCCTCCTATTGATTTGGTTAGCGATCAGTTAGGCGGTGAACAAAATGCCACAATGTATAAACAAAAACTGCCGTTTAATGTAAATCTCAATTTAAAAAACGAATTATTAAAGCCCGACATTTCGTTTGATATTATACTGCCGGATAGTACTTATACCGTATCACCCGATGTTATTTCAACAGTTAATTCAAGACTTTCACAAATAAGGACAGACCCGAATGAACTCAATAAACAGGTGCTTGGAGTATTGGTACTTGGTCATTTTATAGGCGATAATCCGTTCCAAAGCCAGGGTGGTAATGCAGGTATCGGCGGCGCCATTCGTAATAGCGTAAGCAGCCTGTTATCCGATCAGCTGAACAAATTAGCTGGTAACCTTATTGGTGGCGTGCAGCTAAGCTTTGACCTCACCTCAGGCGAGGATTACTCAACCGGCACAGAACAAAACCGAACGGACTTGAATGTAGGGCTATCCAAGCAGTTTTTGAATGACAGGTTAACGGTAACTGTAGGTAATAACTTTAATTTGGAAGGGCAAAATCAACCAGGTCAAAAAACAACGGATATTGCAGGTAACGTATCTGTTAATTATAAAATAACTAAAGATGGCCGTTATATGGTACGGGTATATCGCCGCGATCAGTTTATTGTGGTTGAAGGTGAGGTAGTAGAAACCGGAGTTGGCTTTACCCTCACTTATGAATATAATCGTTTTAAAGAATTGTTTGCGAAGAAATCAAAAAGGGATAAAGATTTAGAAAAGGAATATAAGGACAAGCAAAACGAAATTAAAAAAGAGCAAAAAGCGGCTGATAAAAAAGCCGATTCAACCGCAGCACCGGTTCAACCTATACAAAACAACAAACCACAAAACTAAATATGGCAAAGCTTAAATATCTGTTTATTTTTTTAGCCCTGTTTGTAAGTGCTTGCAGCAATACAAAATACCTGGCCCAAAACCAGAAACTATATACCGGTGGTGAAATAAAAATTGACGACAAGGATATAAAGAAAAGCGATGCCAGCTCCTTAAAAGATGACCTGAGCAGTTTGTTAAGACCTCAACCTAATAGCAGTATACTGGGTTTAAGATTTAAGCTATGGGTTTACAACAAAACCAGGACTAATAAAAAAACCGGCCTCAGGCATTATCTAAATACCCATATTGGCGAACCTCCGGTTTTAGTAAGCAGTGTAGACATAACAAAAAACAGCTCGATATTACAAAACAGGCTTCAAAATGTAAGTTATTTTTTAGCCCAGGTAAGCGGCGATACGGTAAGTAAAAACAAAACTGCCAAAGCAGTTTATACTATTCATGCAGGCCCAGCCTATCATTATCGTAAAGTAGTATTCCCTAAAGAAAATGATGATTTGGATACTGCCGTTACAGGTACATCTGCCCAAACCCTCCTAAAGGTTGGCGACAAATATAATCTCGACGTTATTAAAAATGAACGTATAAGAATTGATGCCCGCTTAAAGGAAAAAGGCTTTTTCTATTTTGCCCCCGAAGACCTGATAATGAAATATGATAGTACCGTTGCAGGCCATCAGGTTGACATATTTGTAAAAGTTAAAGATGCTACGCCTGACGAAGCGCGATGGATTTACAAGATCAGGAATATATATGTTTATCCACGTTATACTTTACGCGATACTGGGGTTAAATTAGATTCGGCGGTTAAATACCGTTGGTATAATGTGATCGATCCAAGAAAAACAGTAAGGCCATTTGTATTTAAAAATGCCGTATTACTGCATCCTGGGGATGTTTATAACCGTACTGAACATAACAATTCGCTAAACAGGATGATAAATCTGGGCCCATTTAGCTATGTGAAAAACAGGTTTGAAGATGTTACGCCCGATTCTGCTTTTTTGGATATTTATTATCAGCTAACACAATATAAAAGGAAAGCATTATCGGTTGATTTGCTTGCCCGCCAAACCTCAGCAGATTATAATGGTACACAAATAAATCTCAACTTCAAAAACCGCAATACTTTTAAAGGCGCCGAGTTATTTACCCTAACCCTATTTGCAAGCAGGGATTTACAGTTTGGAGGTACGGCCAATGGTTATAATGTCTACCAGTTCGGTATTCAGCCCAGTGTTACATGGCCGAGATTTATAAGTCCGTTTAATTTCACTACTAATAACGCCTATATCCCTCATACCATTTTAACGGCAGGCTACACACTGGTTGACCGCACAAAACTCTATAAGCTTAATTCGTTCAATGCATCGTTCGGCTACTCATGGAAGCCAAGTATTCACAAACAGCACGATCTTAACCTCATAAACCTAACTTATGTAGATGCTGCAAGCATCAGCCAGATTTACAGGGATAGTATTAAGCATACGCGTAACCCTGCCTTGGCGCACGTAATTAACAACCAGTTTACGTTTGGCCCGTCGTATGGTTATACCTATACTAATACTATGGAGGATTATCGTATCAATACATTTTATTACAATGGTAAGGTCAGTACATCAGCTAACATTTTAGGTTTGGTAATGGGTGCCGATACTTTAAGCGGAAAAGTAAAAAAACTATTTGGCACACCATTTAATCAGTATGTAAAACTCGAGAATGAGATAAGGTTTTATCATAAATTAACCCCGGGCTTTAAAGTTGCAACCCGCTTGTTAGTGGGCGTAGGCCTTCCCTACGGCAATTCAACTGTTTTACCCTATAGTCAACAGTTTTTCATAGGCGGCCCCAATAGTTTACGTGGTTTCCAGGCTCGGTCATTAGGGCCGGGAGCTTATAATCTTCCAACATCCCTCAATACGGGGAATAACTTCTTGGCTGATGAATCAGGCGATATTAAGATAGAAGCTAATGCCGAATTGCGGCCAAAACTCTTTAGTATTGTTGAGGGTGCTTTGTTTGTAGATGCCGGGAATATATGGTTGCTCCGCCCAAACAGGTTGCAGCCTGGTGCAGCATTCGGCTCAAACTTCATTAACCAAATGGCGGTTGACGCTGGTTTTGGTTTACGTTTTAATTTAACGGTGATTGTTTTACGCACCGATTTTGGTTTCCCTTTAATTAAACCCGAACTGGCCGCCAGCCAACGCACAGTAATTAATGGTATTGATTTTACCGATGCCAAATGGCGCGGCAGCAACATGATATTTAACCTTGCTATAGGTTATCCTTTTTAAACGGAAGAACACTGATGATTTACCTATATTTAACCCGTGCTAAACAGGATGGATACTACTATGATGGAGGACGCATCGGATAATGATTGATACTAAAAAAACTACTACCAGAAACAAAACCTCGGTTCCCTTACAGATTATTGATCTTCATGAAGACGGTTTTCACCCGTTGATTAATATCAAAGTTTTTGGGAAACCTTTTACAGTGGTGCTGGATACCGGCGCTTCAAAAACCGCTTTTGATAAAGACATGTTGCGCCATGCTCATGAAGATACAGTAGTTACTATAAGCGATCGTCTTTCAACCGGACTTGGCACCAATAACATGGAATCGTCAACAGCTATAATCAGCGATCTTTATATTGGCAAACTGTTAATCGATGAATTTGAGGTGGCAGTATTGGATCTGTCAACCATCAACATTGCTTATAGCCAATTAGGCCACCCCGAAGTCTTGGGTGTTTTGGGAGGAGATATTTTGATGAAATACAAAGCGATAATTGATTATGGCAAGGGAAAACTTTTATTACATAAAAATGGTTGAGTGAATGCTTCTGTTCCCCTCTTGAGAGGGGTTAGGGGTGTGTTATGCAATATGCTATTAAAATTCCTTGATTAGTAATATATAGAATTAAGTTTAGCCTCATACAGTTCAGATTACAAATCTAAATCATTAGAATGATTAGAGCCATATTCCAATATATGCTGTTCTATAGTTCTCAAAACATTAACCATATCTTTTCTAACTTCCAACTCAGTAAAACGTAAAATAGTCAGATCATATTTTCCAAGTTGCTCATCTCTTATCAGATCAGCTTCATATTGCTCATTGTAGTTATGATAATGTCCGTCAATCTCAATCACTAAATTTAATTCATAGCAATATAGATCTACAATGTAATTCAATAATGGCTTTTGGCGTTGGAAATCGTAGCCATACATTTGCTTATTTTTTAGTTCGTTCC
>JABDFZ010000171.1 GCA_013286325.1 Bacteroidota bacterium
TAATTGGAATAAATGGAACTGGACGCGCTTTTTTACCATATTCGGTAAAAACCCCTTGCCCATCTATGTGCTTTCGGAAGTATTAGGAATTTTTCTCGGATGGATCACCATCACCCATGGTACAAATCTTGTCGAATGGTCAAACACTAATTTTTACCAGGTAATAGCCCCGGGTGCAGTAGGTTCGTTGTTGTTTGCAATAAGCTATATGCTTATTTGCTGGCTGGTTGCTTACGTGCTCGATAAAAGAAAGATCTATATAAGAGTATGATCAATTTTCAATAACCAAAAGCGGTTTACAGTTAATTACTGCAAACCGCTTTTACTATTTGTTAAACCTGAAAATTAATTTCCTCCTTTAACCCTTCCTTTTTCATCATCAGCTCCGGTTTGGTGCTGGCGGGCCTTTATCTTATTGTTACCAAAGTTGTAGGTAAATGTAAGGCGGGCCACCTGGCTGTCGCGTTTTTGATGGATATCTAAGTTAATGCTTTGATAGTTACTGGTAACATTATTGGTGCGGGTATTAAATATATCGCTTACTGAAAATTTAACGTTCGCTTTTTTATCAGCAAAGGAATGGCTGATACCGGCATCTGTTGAATATTGTGGTTTTACACTGAACAATCCATAAGTTAATGCCGACTGATAATTAGAGCTTACTTCCAGCTTATAGCCTTTAACAGGGGTAAATGTTTGGGTTGTGCGTATTTGATATGCCGCCTGGCCCCTGTCTAAATCTCCGCCTTCAAGCCCGTTCGATTTAAAGCCAAGGTAAAAGCCGGTTGCATTCACATCGCCTGTCCACCATTGGGTTACAGAATAGCTTGCATATACGTTTACATTATATCCGTTTTGTTCCTGTAAGTTTTGCTGGGTTACAAATGCAACCTTTGTAGCAGGGTCGGTACCAGGTACCTCTGTCATAACATCGGTAGTATGGTTATATCCTAATGTTAAAGTGATGTTTTTATTATAGGTGTAATTGAATTCGAAGTTATTAGTGTATTGTGGTTTTAAATACGGGTTGCCTTTTTGATAGGTATATGGATCAAGATGATAAACAAACGGGTTCAGGTTATCATATTGCGGACGGTCAATCCTGCGGCTGTATGAAAAGCTGATCTCGTTTTTATCATTAAAAGTATGGTTTACAAACATGCTTGGGAAAAGGTTAAAATAATTGCGCGGAATGCGTTGTACAACATTCGACGAATCGCCGTTAGCCACCGAGCTGGTATATTCGCCCCTTAAGCCAACCTGTACAGAAGTTCCTTTAAAATCTTTATTAAAGTTTATATAACCGGCATCAATTTTCTCATCATACATAAAATGATTGGTGCTTACATACGGATCAGCAGCCGCCAGTTTTTCCTTCAGGTCATTATCAGTTTTTACATCACTGAATTTTGCACCTGCTTCAAACTTTAACGATTTGCCTAACGGTTTAGAATAATCAACTTTTGCAGTATGGATCTCAATGGTTGATGGGGTAAGGTTGCCTAAAAATGCTTGTGGGTGTTGCTGGCTACCATCTGCTAAAAAGAAGTCAGTAACGTATTGTGCAGTCGAGTTATTCTTAAATTTAGAATAATCAAGGTCGGCGCTTATCTGCTGCCCAGCAGTATCAATTTTATAGGTATCATTCAGGTTAGCGCCAAAGCTATTGTAAGTCTGACGGATTATTGTACCTGTATGCAGCGATGAGTCTACCTGTGTAAAGCTCCGACCGATATTGGTTTTGTTGTCATTTAAATCGGTTTCAGAGTTAAAATATCCATTTACAACAAAGCCGATGGTGTTTTTTGATGAAAGATCATAATCTGCACCAAGTCGGTAGCTATTACTATGATTGGTTTGCGGCATAAGGGTATGCTGATTAAAGTAGGTTGTTCCGCCTGATGGATCAGTTACAATACGGTTTATGCCGATATTCTGTAAACGTTTGGTATCATCGTGGCTGAATGAGCCGAATATGTTTAAATCCCCTTCTTTATGGTTTAAATTTATGCTGCTGTTATCCCTTCCGTATTTGCCCTTGCCAACACCCGCAGTTATGCTGCCGTTAGTGCCGCTTTGTTTGTTCTTTTTAAGCTTGATATTAATAATACCCGAATTACCGGCTGCATCATATTTAGCAGATGGGTTAGTAATGATCTCGATAGACTGTATAGTTGTGCCGTCTGTTGAACGGAGCAGGGTAGCCAATTGAGCAGATGTAAGATAAGTTAGCTTATCGTTTATCATCACGGTAACACCCTGTTTTCCTTTAATGCTGATGTTATCATCTTTATCAACTGAAACGCCAGGTGCTCTTTCTAAAATTTCCATCGCGGAGTTACCTGCTGCTAAAACGCTATTTTCAACATTCATCACTGTGCGGTCAACCTTGCGTTCAATTAAAGGCTTGGTTGATGTAACAGTAACTGCGCTTAAATTATGGCTTACAGGTTGCATTTTTAAATCGGGCACAGTAACGGTTGCACCTTCGCTTACAGTGAACGGGCTGCTTGCTATTTTTTCATACCCTACAACGGTAGCCTTAATAATATAGCTTCCGGTACCGATATGGTCGAAGGCATATTTTCCCGTTTCGGTGCTTAATGTTCCTTTTACTACTGACGAGTCTTTGGCATTAAGCAGGCTTACAGTAGCATAATCCATCGGCTTGCCTTTTTCGTCAATCAATGCCCCCGAAATTTTTGCCGAGGATTTGGAAGGCTGCGCATATACGGCAGATGTGCCAAGAACTGCAAAGAGCAGGATTGTTAATATTTTTACGGTTATTGATTTCATGATTGTGTTAATTTTAGGGCAATAGTTTACCCGTTAAAGAATGTTCTTCTTTTTTAAAATGTGTTAGTTAAGTTGTTTATTTCCTGGCTTATTGCCCGGCTGTGGATGTTGTAGTTATAAAATGTAGTTTTCTGTCATTAATAGTATATTTTATTTGTAATTTTTTGGCAATACCTATCCCCGAAGGGTCTTTAGTCCTTTTTTAATTGGCCACCCAAAATGGCGGCCTGTTATCACTTAAATGCTTTTATTATGATTAAGATGCTGAAACAGGGGGTAAGGTTACAGCTTATTTTGATTTTTTGGCAAGTGGATGTTTTTCATCGGTAAACGGGCAATTTTTATCGGTCAATAGGCAAAACAATGGGCAGTAAACGGAAATATAGTTTACTGCCCACTTAATAAATGAAAGCTATTTTTTAATGCTGTCAGTTTTAATGCTATCCTGTTTAACGGTTACAATGGTATCAACCTTACACTGCAAACCATTTTCTGTCATAATAAATACCGACGAGGTTGCTTTATCCTGTTTATTCAATACTTTGCAATCATATATATTAACATCCTGCAAATAATTGTCTAATCGCTGGTCAACAACCACTTTTGCATTTAGGGGCACTTTTAATGTAAGCACCACTTCTTCTGCATGCCATGATATGTTTGGCCTTCTGCGCAGGGTATAATCAAATTTTAAAACGGAATCCTGCTGGGCAAATATATAGCTGGTATTGCGGGCATTAAATAAAGCCGCTTCATAATTCTCTCCATTTGCTCTGAACGATTCCTCAAGCACCGGGCGGCTCACATCGCTTTTTTCTACATGCAAGGTAACACTGCGCGGGCCATTTTGAAAACTGTTATTCTCATCGTCGGTTACTATCATATTCTGGAAATGATTTTTAATATCAAGCCTAACACTGTCATCATGCGAGAAATACTTTATATCATTTAGTTTCAGGTAATAAGTATTGTTGGCAGTAGGTTTTATATTAACGGTTTCCATAATGCTGGCCGAATCCCTGAACCCCGCTGTTATCCTGGTAGCATAGTATATAAGCAATCCTAATGCGCATAGCCAGATAACCAGGAAAACAGTACCTGTTGATCTTCCGATGCTGCCTACATTAAAGATCCCTTTTATAGTTGCCAGTATAATTCCTACCACTGGTAAAAAGGCTACGACAAATGAAGTCAGTATTACCTTATCAGCAAGCTCGTTCTGAATTATCCTGAATGGGAAAATATGGTCCCCGAAATCGGCATGAAATGCAAGCGTGCCGATAAAAACTACGATCAGGAAAATTGCAGCGGCAAATGCAGCTAAAAGGATGGCAACACCAATCAATTTCACCAGTACTTTACCTGTTCCGCCTAAAAACACGCCAAGGTGATGAAAGAAATCGCCGATAAAATCACGGGCCTTATATACAAAAGGCTTTGCCTCGTGGCCAAAATTTGAAAGATTTTGACGGACAGAGCTTAGTTCTTCTTCGAAATTCTTTTTGAAGCCCTGTAGATTTTGCTTTTCGCCTTTCATAGCCATCCTATCAGCACGTGTTA
>JABDFZ010000172.1 GCA_013286325.1 Bacteroidota bacterium
ATATAAAAATAATTAATATCACCGGGGCAACGGTAAGGGATGACAAGTCCTCCCAGCCAACCTGGCAAACAAATATAAGCACCCTGTTACCCGGGACTTATATTATAAGAGTGCTAAACAATAAGGATAATACCCTGGTTGGTAAAACTACTTTTGTGAAACTTTAAAGTATTAATTGATCTTAAATGTAAATTAGAATAAATTCCAATTTTAATGCTGATAAATTGTATGATTGTTGACGATGAGGATTTAGCTACGTCACACCTTTGCTCCTATATTACCCGGACATCCTTTCTAAATCTTTTGTCTTGTCATAAGAACGCCGCCGATGCGCTAATGAATATAGAGAATAAAGACCTGCATCTCATTTTTCTGGATATTAATATGCCCGGCCTTAACGGAATCGAATTGGCGCATCTCCTTAAAAATAAAAAAGGCACGCCGGTATCGATCATCTTTACAACCGGATTTGAGTATTTTGCATTGGATAGCTATAAGGTTGATGCGCTGGATTATTTGGTTAAGCCAATCAGATATGAAGATTTTTTTAGGGCGGCTTATAAAGCAAAGATAAATGTTGAGAAACATGACGGGCAGACTCAGGCGGTTGTTAAATACAGCGAAAGTGATTTTATTTTTTTAAGAGTTGAATACGATCTGATAAAGATTTATCTGAGAGATATCCTTTATTTTGAAGGATCGAAAGACTATGTCAAGGTGTTTACGGCCAGTCCGGATCATTGTTTTAAATCCCAGATCACAATGAAAGAACTGGAAGAACGGTTGCCTGTTAACTCTTTCATGCGCCTGCATCGTTCATTTATTGTATCAGTTGATAAAATCACTCTTATTTCCAAAAAAATCGTCAAAATAGGAGGAATTTTTATACCCATTACCAGGCAGTACAAAGAATCATTTAAAAAATTTATCGATCATTGGTTTTAATGACTATCAAATTATGGGATTAGCAGCTCTGTTTCATGCCTGGTCATTGGCCTCCATAGCCATATCGATGATCACGCGATCAAGCCGGTCCAGTTCTGTCTGTAAATACTCCAGTATCCCCGGATCCGACATACCCACCTGCAGCATGCCGATCAGGCCCTTTAAATTTGCCAGGGGGCTGCGCAGCAGATGGGATTGTTTCCAGGCCATATCTTTGATGCATTGAAGTTGTGTTTGTATGCGGTCAAAGGCCTTCTTTAGATTGTCTTCATTTTTTTTTCGCTCATTTATGTCCTGTATTGCAACAACTATACCCAATATCTCTCCAGAACTATCCTTTGACGGAAATAACTTCATCGCATAATAAAAATTGTTGCCATTTGCTTGCGGGTAATTAATTTCATAACTACTCACTTTCCCTTTTAGTGCTTTTTTTGCATATTTCTTAAACCGGCAATGCCTTTCTTTTGGCACAAATAAATTCAGAGGGGTGCCTGCCTGCGGAATATGATCAATATATCTTTGGATAATATTAGCTGCCACGTGGTTAACCGCCAATATTTTAAGATCCTTATCCAATAGTGTATAACCGGTATCGGTTGTATTCAAAATAGCTTCCTTGTTTGCCTCCGATAGCCTTAATCTCTCTTCCGCTCTTTTACGGCCGGTAATGTCAATCATGGAGCCGATGAAACTCGTCTGGTTCCCGACAAGAGTGAGGTTGCCATAAAATTCAGCCCAAATCGTACTGCCATCCTTATGCCGGCACATGGCTTCATAATGTACACTTTCAATTTTGCCTTCAAGGAGTAACCGGACTGCCTGTTTCGCCATTTCTTTATAATCATTATGAAATAAATCAATAACAGGAATAATACCGATCATTTCATCTGACTGATAGCCAAAAATTTCACAAAATCGCGGATTTACATAAGTTAAACTGCTATTTTGAACAATATAAATACCGACCATTGAACGCTCGGCTATTGTTCTGAACTTCAATTCAGCTTCATGCAGCTTCGCTTCCATTTTTTTTCTCTGGGTGATGTCCCGTACAATGGTTAGTGACCGCTCATCATTATATATTTTATTATGGATTTCAACATCCAGACGTGACCCGTTTTTACAAATAAACTTCTCTTCTTTTATTACGGTAAGGTAGAAAGCCGTTTTGCTTTTTGCTGGCGAATTGTTTTCTGCTTGTACAGGATCAACAAAATCACCAACCCCCATGTGTAACAGTTCTTCACAGGTATAGCCCAGCATACTGCATATCGCCTTATTTACTTTGGTAATATGTGCATTCGAGTCTGTCAGATAAATACCGTCCAGCGAGTATTCCATTAACGCATCATACCGGACCCTGGTCTGCTTCAGCTTCGTTTTAAGTGCCGCTATTTTTTTTAATTGCTCATCCACCCGATTTATCAGCCAGTAAACCTAAAAAAATGCCATAAATTACGTTATATTTTTAATAATATAAGTAGTATTTCCGACACATTGCGTCTTTGTACCGACAGAAAACCTATAAATACCGATAAATGTAATCCACGGGTACAGGTATTTCTTTGGCAGGTATGTAAATTAACAATCAGTCACCAGGGTATTGTTTCCTATTAGCTAAATGCTTAAATTAACCTGTCTGTGCTTTGATTTTTTATCCTATGAAGAACCTGTTAATTGCGGTATTTTTGCTAATAGCTCACCACACATTAGCCCAGCTCAAAGAGATCAGGAATATCCAGCATAAATTGCCTTTTATAAAAAATGAGAAAGCCAGGATTGATGCACTGAATCAGTTGGCTTTTTTTATGCAATTAAAGTCGCCCGACAGTAGTTATCATTTAGCTAACGAAGCCCGGGAATTGGCCACTAAGCTAAAATATAAAAAAGGCATGGCCGATGCTTATAAAACTTTTGGAGGACTGTTACTAGATCAAAACAGCTATCTCTGTGCAAGGTATCTCCATGATGCACTCGATCTTTACCGAGAAATTGGCTTTAAACAGGGCGAAGCAATGACCTTAATGAATATATCGAACCTGTTATATGTTGACCGGGATAGTACACATGCCAGAGCTTATCTGATGCAAGCATACCGATTAGGACAAACGCTAAAAAAAGATTCTGTGTTAGCCATTATTTTAATTAATATGCTTTATCGCGATACGTGTATTCAATGCGCGCATATGGATATTCAGTTTAAAAAAGGACTGGCTATTGCACAAAAATACCATGATGAAAGAATGATATTATCTTATCAACAATTGCAGGGATATATTTTATGGAACAGGGGCGATTGTGCGAAAGGAGTAAAAATTCTGGAAAATGAGTTGCCTTTATGCGATAGCACTGGGGATGAATTTGAAAAAATGAATATTTATCAGCGCTTATGCGACTGGCTGATTGATAAACAACCTGATAAAGCGCTATACTATTATCGCCAGGCACTGTCAGAAGCTGACCGGTATAAATTCCCACTCAGATCAATTGTTTTTGCGGGCAGCCTCTATGATTACTATAGAAGCAAAAACAATAGTAAAGAGGCCTTGAAATATGCCGCCATCATAATGGATGCCGACCATAAGAAAGAACAGGAACTCAAAAAGTATAATTTTAATACCATCGGATTCATCATCAGGGATACAGACTTAAAGCTGGCAGTTGAACGCGAACGGGCCGCCGACAGGCTGTTAGTCTTTTTTATCATTCTTTCTATCCTTGTGCTGGTGCTTCTGTTTGTCGTTTACCGCTCTTTTCGCATCAGTAAAAAGTATGCGCTTCTTCAAGCTGAGCTGAAAGAAAGAACGCAAGCCAGGAACCTGGAACTGGAGCAATGGAATGATTTTTATGACATGTTGCTGTCGGTACTTGCCCATGATCTCAGGCAACCCTTTTCTTCGATCATTATGACCACTGATCTGCTGAATTTTAAAAAAAATATATTCTCTGAACAGGAATTAGTGAAGACTATCCGTGAACTGAAGGATACTGCGGAACAAAGTATTGAATTGCTGCACGGTATTTTATGCTGGATTAAAGCTAGGAAAACAGGGTTCCAATATAAAACCCAACCTTTATTACTATACGACCTGATCAATGAAGCAAATAGTCTATGCCTTTTCGACCAGCGAAAAGAAAATATCAGGCTGATTAATGAAATACCAAAAAAACAAATCATTCATGCCCACGAACAAATGCTATTGTTCATCTGCCGCAATATATTAAGTAATGCAACCAAATATACGATGCCCGGTGGCAGGATCAGGGTTTATACTTTCTTGTCAGCGAATAAGACCGTTGTTGCATTTGAAGACAAAGGGAAAGGTATGTCATCCGAAGAAATTAGCAAATTGTTTAGCATAAGCGATAAAACTATATTGGAAAATGCAGCAGTACAGGG
>JABDFZ010000173.1:0-2770 GCA_013286325.1 Bacteroidota bacterium
TCATTGGCCAGCAGGTAAGCATATTGGTAAACCTTGAACCGCGCGAAATAAAAGGCATACTATCGCAAGGCATGATCCTGATGGCCGAGAACGCCGAAGGCAAGTTAAGCTTCGTATCGCCCATCAACTGGATGCGAAATGGCTCGGTAGTGCGCTAAATTTGATGTGTGGATGTGCAAATGAGTAGATGTGCAAATGAATTTGATTTTAAAATTCACACATTCATCAAAAATCTGCACATTTGCACATTCAAAAAATTTGTACATTGAATAGGTCCCGTAGTTCAACGGATAGAATAGGAGTTTCCTAAACTCTAGATATGAGTTCGATTCTCGTCGGGACCACTAACCTTCACCGAAATCCGCGAAATTTTCGATAATTTTTGCGGATTTCTTTTTTCACATACAAGATCTCATACAAATCTTGTATGCCATCGAATACAGGCGTCTAAGACCGGTTATATTTTATTCCATACAACTTTTCAGAGATCTCAATACGATCTTCAATTTCTTTTCTATTGCGATAGTCACCAGGAAACATTGCAATTTCTACATCTAATTTTTTTATTGGCATATGAACCCCATTCTAGCTGGTTTTTCATAGCTGTAATTTTTCCAACTTGTGATCTCTACCAAATCCTTATGAATAGATACGCCTGTTCTTTTAAAACTTAAAATAAAACCAAAGTATTCTGATCAGACCAACCTGTGATCTCAAATCCAATCTACATTAGATCGGCTCTATAAACTATCGCTATTCCCAAGTAACGCGATCGGACCTCGTGATCAATAATTAAAAATATTACCTTATATATAATTATTAAATACCCCATGACAGTACAGGACAGTTGAATAAAATTCAATATATATTTTTAACAACCATTTATAAAAATAAGAATATCATATCTGAAATTCGATGTTAAATTAACGAAGTAACAGCTTGGCTTTTAACTTCAAACGATTAAAAACACTAGAACCCAGTTCTAGTAAAATTCTCTTAATATATTACGATAACTATAAAATAGAATACAATTAACAAAAGGTAATTCTCATGAATATTACTCAGTATATAAAACCATTTCTTACTTATGGTTTATCTATATTTCTGGCAATTACCATTGCTGCCACTCTTACCTCAAGTAATATACTGATCTATGATTCTTTAACACCTTACTGTTTATATAGCGCTTGCATTATTGTGTACATTGTTTTAACAGGGGCCCTATTATTTATATATAGGACTGTAAGCTTCAAAATCAGCATACCTGTTTTGGTCATATTCGTATGGGGGGCATATGTCCTATTTCATGGAATACTCGTCACAAGATCATTGAACTCTTTTCACGTTTATCTTATCTTGAATTGTGCCTTTTTTATCGCTTTGTATTTTACTATTAGGGCCATCGGGTTTTCAACTATCATACTATTTAGATCGATCACTGTTATTGCTGCTGTAGAATGTATCATTTGTGTAGGTCAATATGTTGGATGGCTCGATCCTTTAAACGATTATTTTCACGTAACGGGAACTTCGGCAAACCCGAATGTTATAGCAATGTTTATTGCGATGGCCATTCCCTCGGCATTTTCATTACTTTCTCATTCGAACGCACGTCTTAACAACATTGCAATTATTTGTATTGCTTTCTTTCTCATTACCATATTGCTACTACAATGCCGCACCGCACTTATTGGAAGTGCTGTAGCATTGATCATTCTCTGTGATCACAAATATTCCATTATACAGCGAATTAAAAAAAATCGAAATAGTTCAGGCAAGGTATTACTTGCATTAGTTTGTTTAGCTATCGTAATTCCGCTAGGGAAATATTCTTATCAAGCGAAAAAAGCTTCCGCAGATGGCAGGCAACTGATCTGGAAATTATCAGCACAAATGATACTTGAAAAACCATTGTCCGGGTACGGTTACGGGCTATTTGGGAAAAATTATAATTTGTTCCAGTCCGGTTATTTTCAAGCTGTCTACGGAAATTCTTTGGAACAACGACAAGCGGGTTATGTAAAGATGGGATATAATGAATTTTTGGAAAATGCGGTCGAAGGCGGCCTACCGGGTTTTGCCATCTTTGCCGGGTTATGCATCGTACTGCTTTGGTTTTCAAGATCTAAAAAAACTCCGATTTCAAAAAACAATGTCAATAATAATGATACCGGATCCTCTATGGTGGCGTATTCGGGAATAGCGGCGTTCGTGGCGATGTCTGTGTTCAATTTCACATTACAAGCTTTTCCGGTCATGTGTCTGTTCATGCTGTTCACCGCTGTTCTGTCAGCGGACCATCACTATGCGATCTCTATATCGAGAATGGTCCCGCTTTCTTCCTTAACCGTGTTTAATCGCGTTGTTGCTGTATCAATGATCACATTCGGGATCATCATCAGCACTGTTGAGTTCGGATTTGCTTATTCCTGGCTACGAATTAAAGAAGCTAAAGTCTTGGCGCAAAATGGCAAAAGTGGATCAGCGATCGACATGTTAGGCCCGTTGGAAATGAGTTCACAACAATTCGAAGGATACTATATGACCTACGGCGACATTTTATTAAAACAGAAAATGTATCCTGCCGCCATTGCAAAATATGTCAAAGCTCAGCAATACAGTTCAGATCCGGAACTATATCTCAGATCAGCATTTTGCAATGAGCAAACAGGGCAATATCAGGCGGCAGCCCATGATTATATAACCGCAAAATTTATTGAGCCGAACCGATCGATAGCGCGGGTCGGGCTTATGAATTTATATTTAAAAC
>JABDFZ010000173.1:2831-4345 GCA_013286325.1 Bacteroidota bacterium
CGATAAGTGATAAAAGACAAGCCTACCAGGTTTTGAAAAAACTTGGTGTATTGACACAGCGGTCGTTGGCTAACACCCAGGTAACTTTTAATTACAAGTGACGACGATGAATAAGCTGCTACTTTTTATTGTATTGATATTTATCCATCCTATGCGAGGATCTTCAACGTCGCAGGGGACATATCCTCAAGCGGTTGAAATAGTGCTGAGAAAAGCCGGGAAGAATAGAATTGAACTTGAAAAGGCCATTACATGGTGTAAAAAGACCGGTGATCCACTCAAGGTAAAGGCTGTCTTCTTTTTAATTGCTAATATGGATGCTCATTATTCAGCGGATTATTATTGGGCAGACAAGAATAATGATCCTATAGCCTTTGATGAGGTATCCTATCCCGACTTCACTTCGGCTTTAAAGGCATTCGACGCAATAAAAACTAAAAACCCGGGCATCCATCCGATCTCCGTAATAAAACCTGATATATACAGTGTAAAAGGTGGTTTTTTGATCAATAATATTAATGAATCATTTAGAGCATGGAAATTATCATGGGCAAAGAACATTTCTTTTAATGATTTCTGCGAATATATTTTGCCTTATAGAGTGTGTAACGAGCCACTACAAGACTGGCGTTCTATATACTCGAACAAATTTGCTTGGATAACTACCAAAGCAAAAACGGGCACACCTGAACAAACACTGTCTTATGTTTATACTGATGAACGAAATTGGTTCAAAGACACCTGGGGCATGCCCAACAGGAATGAGCCCTTACCGCGCTTAGGTGCAATGCAGTTATTGCTAAGGAAAAGTGGGAAATGTGAAGATATTGCCGATCTGGAGGTTTTTACACTTCGCTCGCAAGGCATACCCGCAACATTAAATATCATACCTTATTGGGCAACCGCCAGCGACAGCCACTTTGTTAATACAGCATTTGACGGCAAAATGCAGCCTATCCAATTTGATGTATCAAGAACCCCTGCTATAAATAACAAATTATCCCGTGAGCCTTCAAAAGTTATCAGGGTGACTTTCGCTAAACAACCAGGGACAGTAGCTAGTATAGAGCCGATAAAAAATATACCCGATGGCTTTATGAGAACCGTCAACTACGTTGATATCACCGAACAGTATTGGAAAACCACTACCGTTCACTGCCCGCTGTTTCCTACTCCTATGCAACCTAAAACAGCTTATATATGTGTATTTAATGGGCTAAAATGGTGCCCAACCTGGTGGGGAACTATTACAAACGGCATCGCCAATTTTTCAGCAATGTCGAAAGGTGTCGTGTATTTACCTATTTACTACAACAATGGAAAGATCTCGCCTGCCGGATATCCTGTTGCAGAGGGATACCAACATAATGTTGTGTTAGATCCTGATACAATTCACCGACAGCCTCTCCTCGTTGAAAATCAGGATAGGTATTTACTCTTGCAACCGGGCAAAACTTATAAGCTGATGTATTGGAAACCTCTTGACGATCTCGGGGGCAATTTGGGCCTCGCTG
>JABDFZ010000174.1:0-490 GCA_013286325.1 Bacteroidota bacterium
CAATAGTTTAATTATAAAGATGAGTGCAGAAAAAAGAAACGCTTTAGGAAGAGGATTAAGCGCACTGCTGAATGATTCGGACAATGTAAATCAGAATCAACACAATAGTAAAGCAAACGTTTCAACAAGCCCTGAAGTGGATAGCCTTGGTTCAGTAAACGAAATAAAATTATCTGAAATTGAAGTTAACCCCTTTCAGCCCCGTACCGATTTTGACCAGGATGCATTAGCTGAATTGGCGGATTCGATAAAGCTGCAGGGCCTTATACAGCCTATTACTGTAAGACGGCTGAATGCCCATAGTTATCAGCTTATATCGGGTGAACGCCGTTTTCGTGCTTCAAAACTTGCCGGGTTAACCCAGATCCCTGCTTATATCCGTTCTGCCAATGACCAGCAAATGCTGGAAATGGCGCTTATCGAAAATATTCAACGCGAGGATCTTAACGCCATAGAGGTTGCACTTAGCTTGCAAAGGATGCTTGAAGAA
>JABDFZ010000174.1:500-4251 GCA_013286325.1 Bacteroidota bacterium
TCCGCGATGGCGACTTGTCAATGGGCCACGCAAAGGCTTTAATAACTATTGATGACCCCACAAAACAAATATATATCCATCAACATATTATTCAGCAGGGTTTATCCGTTCGTAAAACAGAAGAACTGGTTCGTGATATGCAAAGGGCGCCTGTAAAAAAGGAAGGCAAACAACCTGAGCCTATTTCATTCCAGGTTCAGAAAATACAGGATGACCTGGCATCTAAATTCAGTTCGAGAGTAAAACTGAAGATAGGTGGGCAAGGACGAGGCACCATAGAGATTCCGTTTTTATCAGAAAGCGATCTTAGCCGTATCCTTGAAATTATGGATTGGTAAACTATATTTCCCTTACAATAAGGGAGTTTTAACGTAACAGATGTATAAATATTTGCTCGTACTTTGCCTGCTGGCAGGATGTATTTTAACTGCGGAGGCGCAAACTCCCGATACCACAAAAGCTACTATTTTAAAAAAGAGGGCCGACTCTAGCAAAGCTGCCCGGGATACTGATGTAAGCACATCGCCTCCACCAAAAATCAGGAAAGAAAAAGTTTATCATCCCGATAGTACACATAGTCCGCATAAGGCTGTTATGCGTTCATTAATTATTCCGGGCTGGGGCCAGGTATATAACCACAAGATATGGAAAGTACCTGTTGTTTATGGCGTACTGGGCCTTTTAGGATCAGCAATTATATTTAATGCCCATAATTATAACGAGTTTTTAGCATTATCAGAATACAGGTACCACCTTATAACACCCAAAAAGGGAGACCCTTATTATGATCAATATAACCAATATTCAAAAGTACCTGATCAGTCTATTTATGATGCAAAGGATGGTTATCGCCGCAACCGCGACCTTTCCATATTAGGCGTTGTTGTTTTTTGGGGGGTAAATGCTATTGATGCTTATATCGATGCTAAATTTATTCATAGCTATACACTCGATAATAATTTTTCGATGAAGGTAACACCAGGCATAATTAACCAGCCTGTTTATGCTCAAAATTTCACCAGTTCATATATTCCGGGGATAAAAATTATCTTTACACTCTGATAGATACGAATTTCGCAAATTATTAAACCAGCGGCACTGACTGTTGCTCATTAATTAGTGAAATTCGCCTTAATTGGTGAATTAGTGTTTATATAGATATGAAAATTGCATTATTAGGATACGGAAAAATGGGCAAAATAATTGAAAAAATTGCCACAGACCGTAAACACGAAATAGTATTAAAAATTGATCTGGACAACCAGCACGAACTTACTGTAGAAAACCTGCAGGAAGCTGATGTTGCCATTGAGTTTAGCACACCTGCAACAGTTTTAGGTAACATTGATAAATGTTTTGAGGCAGGCACCCCTATTATAATTGGCACAACAGGCTGGTACGATCAGTTACCTAAAGTAAAGCAACTGTGCGAACAAGGTAACAATTCGCTGATGTATGCATCTAATTTCAGTGTTGGGGTTAATATATTTTTTCATGTTAACAAGGTACTTGCACGATTGATGAATAACTATCCTTATTACGATATACAGGTTGAAGAGATCCATCATACGCAAAAGCTCGATTCACCAAGTGGTACTGCCATAACTATTGCTGAGGGCATTATTGAAAATCTCGATTCCAAAAAGGAATGGGTTAATATGCTTACTGCTGATGGCGCAGAAACTGCTGATGATAATGTTAAAAGTGATCAGCTGCTGATAGAATCATTCCGTATTGATAGTGTGCCTGGAACCCATACAGTTATCTATGATTCGGAGGTTGACTCGATTGAGTTTAAACATACCGCTCATAGCCGTAACGGCTTTGCATTAGGAGCGGTACTGGCTGCTGAATGGATACAGGGAAAAACAGGGTTTTATTCAGTTCAGGATATGTTTGATTTTAAATAAGATATGAGACAAGAGATGTGAGATATAAGACGAGGAATAATACAAAGTGCATACTAAATGCCGTTGAATTTTCATCCTGACTCTTGTTTCTTGATCCTTGGTTCTAAATAATAAAATATTATACCCAATATTGTAAACATGAACTGGAAATTCTGGAGTAAGAAAAAAAATAATCCTGCCAAAAAAAAGAAAAGCGCTGTACGCGAGTGGACTGATGCCATAATTTTTGCCGTAATAGCTGCAACACTTATCCGTACCTTCTTTATCGAAGCTTATGTAATACCTACCCCGTCAATGGAAAGATCGTTACTCGTTGGCGACTTTTTATTTGTAAGCAAGGTAAATTACGGTGCACGTACCCCAATAACGCCTATCGCGTTCCCGTTTGCACATCATACTATGCCGTTGATCAATACCAAGGCTTATTGGGATGGCATAAAGCTCCCTTACTATCGTTTACCTGGTTTAAGCGATGTAAAAAGAGGCGATGTAGTTGTATTTAACTATCCAATGGATGCCGATTCGCCATTGTACCGCCCGGTTGATAAACGCGAAAACTATATTAAACGCTGTCAGGGTATTCCTGGCGATACTTTAAGTGTTGTGAATGCACAGGTGTATGTAGATGGTAAAGCGATGCCAAACCCTCCGGGAGAGCAGATAGATTACGACTATACAAACAATGGAACAGATATTAACCCGCAAGTGTGGATTGATTTGAAGGCTTCAACTTATGAGAGTAATCCTCCGCATTGGTTTATGACCAAGGAATCGGCAACTACCTTAAAAGGGTATTCGAATATTAAGTCGGTAACCCCGAGGGTATCACCAAGAGGAGTTAGCATTCCCGAAAGTCCTGTTTATCCTACCAACCCACAGCACCCGGTTGGCCCTGCAAACCTGATGCTTAACGGGAAGCAGCCCGATTATAAATGGAACGTAGATAACTATGGCCCCATCATTGTTCCTAAAAAAGGTTGGACAGTAAAACTCGATAGCCTTACCTATCCGGTATATGAACGCTGCATAAGTGTTTACGAAAACAATAAACTGGAAGTAAAAGGCAACGACATTTTTATAAACGGTAAGAAAACCGACAGCTATACCTTTAAGATGAATTATTACTGGATGATGGGCGATAACCGCCACGATTCAGATGATTCACGTTTCTGGGGTTTTGTGCCCGAAGATCACATTGTTGGTAAAGCCCTGTTTATATGGATGAGTTGGGATGAAAATGCCTCCTTCTTCGGCAAAATAAGATGGAGCAGGTTATTTAACGGTATTCATTAATTTTGGAACCGGGCGGCCTAATTGGGGTGTATATAATTAGCACCCCGTTCATCGTCCTTATCCTTGCGGGATATTGGAAGCTATTTCAAAAAGCCGGCAGGCAGGGATGGGAAGCGCTTATTCCAATTTATTCGTGCTATATAATGCTTAAGCTAAGCGGAAGGCCCGCATGGTGGCTTATCTGGCTTTTTATACCCGTATTTAATGTTATTGTAGGGATAGGTATTTATATCGATTTTGTAAAATCGTATGGTAAATTTACTATCCGTCAGCAGGCAGCCGCTATACTTTTGCCGTCTATCTACCTTCCCAAATGGGGCTTTGAAAAAAGGACAAAGTACCTGGGTCAGTCAGCAACCAAAGATTTCAAGGCAATACAGCGCGAAAACCTTGTAAAATCGTCAACACGCGAGTGGACGGAGGCAATACTATTTGCAATGCTCGCCGCTACGCTTATCCGCACCTTTTTTATTGAAGCTTATGTCATCCCCAGCGGATCGATGGAAAGCTCGTTACTAATAGGCGATTACTTATTTGTTAGCAAGATA
>JABDFZ010000175.1 GCA_013286325.1 Bacteroidota bacterium
ATTTAATTGGTTTAACGTCACGTATAATATCTTTTTCGCTGGCGTCAAAGGTCATGTAACTATAAAAGTGCTTTAATGTGTTCATCGCGTCCTCTTTATTTCGTAACATCCCCTTACCTTTTACTGCAACCAACTTATTCACGTATACTAAACTAATAATTAACCATGTGGCGGCTAATATAGAAATTGGCAAAAATACACGGTTATTTTCATTTATCCATTCTTCAAAACCGCCATATAACAGCATCCCTGAAAAAAGAATAAAAATGCCAGTGGAAAATATATGGTCAAATATGAATCCTCCGGTCCTGTCATATACCAGTCTTTGTTTTTTAATACTTGCATCGTGGTCAACGTCCGGAACTAATTTTACTGTTTGATCTTCCATACTGCAATATAACGGATCAACTACAAAAAAACGACAGGGCTTGGCCCATCGCTTTTCAAAACAATTTCTTTATCTTCATTTATGCGTAGCCTAAAGCTTATTTCCCGTTTTTATACTGGTCTGTTCTTAGCAAATTTATTGGTGACATTAAGC
The DNA here is from genome assembly GCA_013286325.1 of Bacteroidota bacterium. GTDB lineage: Bacteria > Bacteroidota > Bacteroidia > Sphingobacteriales > Sphingobacteriaceae > Mucilaginibacter. The sequence continues at coordinate 542 of JABDFZ010000175.1, forward strand.
TGCATTGGGTTGCGAATTGTATTTGGCGATAAGGTACATCTTGTATTACCGATCTTGTTTTGGTACAAGGCTATTGCTACTGTGCTCATATTTTACCTGGGTACTTACAATAAGAAGAACGAATTCTATTACTATCAAAACCTTGGAGTTTCGAGATCGAAACTGATCATATCGACTATATTGTTTGATATCTTTTTGGGTATCGTCCTATTCACCATTACTTTTTAAAATGTCGCAGATACACACCCTTGAAGCCGACGGTATTGAACTGGAATTTGGTTTGCGGCGAATACTATCGGATGTATATTTAAAATGTGAGACCGGTAAAATAACGGGATTGCTGGGGCGCAACGGACAAGGCAAAACCTGCCTTATGAATATTATTTTAGGAAACCTGAATGTGTCGGCTAATTCTGTTAGGTTCGATGGTAAGGTCATCCGTAACGCAAAGGAACATCCGGACCTTTTATTGTACCTGCCACAGTTCAATTTTATACCCAAACCACTAAAAGTTAAACAGGTATTAAATGATTTTGGACTGTCTCATCAGGATCTTATTAACTGGTTCCCCGGTTTTAATTTGGATATTAAGGTGGGTAAGTTATCGGGAGGGCAATGGCGCATGCTCGAAATATATATCATATCAAAAACACCATCGCTGTTTGCCATGTTAGATGAGCCTTTTACACATCTAAGTCCGGTACAGATAGAAAAGATCAAAGAATTTTTGTTGGCTGAAAAAACCAACAAGGGATTTTTAATAACCGACCACATGTATCAACATCTGATCGATATAAGTGATACGGTGTACCTTTTAAAAGATGGAAAAACGCATTTTGGAAGAACCACTCAGCATCTGGCTGATCTGGGATATGTAAGTTTATGAAATGGTCTTCGTGCCGAGCAAACCTGTTTTTATAATTAGTTATTTATGAGTAAACTAGGTGTTCCTTGAAGCGCAAAGCTAAAGATGAGGTATTTTTTTTAATACCCACAAATACCACCCTACTAGAACAAAAAAAGCGACAAGGCCTGAACCTATCGCTTTATCTGTTGATCCTTTTAATAAGTAAACGTTGTACTATAAATGTAGGGTTTTTCTTTTGGGGGCTTAACCGGGTCGGTACAGTAGATCTTGATCTTTCCGTCAATAATAAAACCATGAGTTTTAGCGGCAGCTCTTACCATTTCAATGGCCTCATCAAAATCTAAGGCCCAAAGGTTAATGTCAACATGGGCTTTGCCGGGCGAAGCTTTTAATTTATTAATATATTCTTTGATAACTACGGGTGCAACGATTGTAAAGTGATGATAAGGCGTTCTCGCTTGAGTATACCAGGGTTTTAGTTTCCGAAATTTTTCCAGGAATGACATATCGCAATATAACAGATCTTCACAAAAAAAGCGATAGGTGTTAACCTATCGCTTCAAATATTTGAACGCCCTTGTTGGTGTTATCACCAACAAGGATAATTAGGCTGCAAAAACCTCTTTAACCCTGTCGGCAGCTTCTTTCAGCAAGATCGCCGATTTAACCTGAAGGCCCGAGTTATCGATCAGTTTTTTAGCTTCCTCAGCATTGGTGCCTTGTAAGCGTACAATGATCGGTACAGGGATGTTGCCAATTTCGTTATAAGCATCAATAACACCTTGTGCAACACGATCGCAACGAACTATACCGCCGAAGATGTTGATCAGGATAGCTTTAACGTTAGGGTCCTTCAATATAATGTTGAAGGCCGCTTTAACAGTTTGCGCGTTAGCGGTACCGCCAACGTCCAAAAAGTTAGCAGGTTCGCCACCGGCAATCTTGATGATGTCCATAGTTGCCATAGCTAAGCCGGCACCGTTAACCATACAGCCTACGTTACCGTCGAGCTTAACATAGTTCAGGTTGCTTAAGCTGGCCTCAACTTCCATTGGATCCTCTTCGCTGGTATCGCGCATGGCAGCAAAATCAGGGTGACGGAACAAGCCGTTGTCATCTAGGTTCACTTTAGCGTCAACCGCTAATATCTTGTTATCGCTGGTTTTAAGGACCGGGTTGATCTCGAACATGGCCGAATCGGTAGCATCGTAAGCTTTGTATAAAGCGGCCACAAATTTCACCATGTCTTTAAAAGCGTCGCCGCTAAGGCCCAGGTTAAAGGCAATTTTACGCGCCTGGAAACCTTGCAGACCAACTTTAGGGTCAATTTCTTCTTTAAATATCAAATGCGGGGTGTGCTCGGCAACCTCTTCAATGTCCATACCACCTTCGGTACTGTACATAATAATGTTACGGCCCTTTGCACGATCCAGCAATACGCTCATGTAAAACTCTTTGGTCTCGCTTGCGCCCGGATAGTAAACATCCTGAGCTACCAAAACCTTGCTAACCAGTTTACCTTCTGGTCCGGTTTGCGGGGTTACCAGGGTCATGCCCAAAATAGCGCCTGCTTTTTCTTTGACATCATCAAGGTTCTTAGCCAGTTTAACGCCACCGCCTTTACCGCGGCCACCGGCGTGTATCTGTGCCTTAATAACTACCCAGTCCGACCCAAAGTCTTCCTTCATTTTTTTAGCGGCCTCAACAGCCTGCTCAACGGTATCGGCAACAATGCCCTCCTGAACTCGTACACCAAAACTTTTTAGTATAGCTTTACCCTGGTATTCGTGAATATTCATCTTAATTGAAGTAATTTGCGGTAAAGCTACAATTTCGATCGATACTTGAAAAGCCTGAAGTGTGTTTTTAGCAGATTATTTACAAGCGGGGGCAGGGGCAGGTAAAATTGACAGGCAGATATGGGATATTATGAGAGATCATGATGTTTAGAATAGTTGTTATTTAAGTGAACGAAGAGGGATAGCCCTGCATACGTTATGATCTTGATCAGGGCGTTGCCTACGGCCGGGCTATCCGCTCATACTGCGCTGGCTTTAGCCGCGGGGCCGGTATCCGCTACTATCCCTAACGCAACCTTATCAGTGAAATCGGGAAATGATGCTCTAACAACATTCAAGGCTATTTACTATTTTTACCACCAATGCGATATATCAAAACCTACCTTTTAGTAGCCACCTTATTTATTCGGGCAATAGCAGGACACGCGCAATCAATTGTTGAAACAGGGGTGTCGCGAGCTTTGGCCGATCACCGCAAAGAACACGTGAGCAGTGTAAGCTATAAACTCAGCCTTGACATCCCCGCCGATAAAACTGTCGACATCAAGGCAACAGAGACCATCAGCTTCACATTCAAGCCGAACGGCCAACCTTTGCAGCTCGACTTTAAAGAAGATCCTAAACGTATAACCGCAATAACCACGCTTAGTTTTTCCAAAGAGCACATCCTTTTAGATCCGAAGCTTTTGCTATCCGGAAAGAACGAGGTTGAACTGCAATTTATGGCCGGAAACGGCGCATTGAACCGGAACGACGATTACCTGTACGCTCTTTTTGTACCCGACCGTGCCCGCACCGTTTTCCCTTGTTTTGACCAGCCGAGTTTAAAGGCTACGTTTTGGCTGACCTTACAGGTGCCCACAACTTGGAAGGCATTGGCTAATGCATCCGTTCGGGATTCTGTTATAAAACCTGATAGCAAAACCTATACGTTTAACAGCTCTGATACGCTGAGTACCTATCTGTTCTCGTTCGCGGCTGGTAAATTCTCATCGCTTAAGCGGGATCCCGGCAAACTGCACCCCGAGTTT
>JABDFZ010000176.1 GCA_013286325.1 Bacteroidota bacterium
TAATTAAAAATGATATGCCACGTCAGCAATTTTTACCGGAGTTTTTATTGAAGAAAAATGAGGCTTTAAAAAGTTATAAATACCTTAGTAGCTAATGAACTTTGATGCAATTGCTTCCTATGAAAAAACATCTTTTATTGTTGCTGTTTACTATTACACTTTGCCAGGCCAATGTACAGGAAAAGCAAAAATTAAGCTTCATTACCGTCTCATTTATAAGACAGATGCGGGATTAATATAAAGGTAGGCTTTAGCCTTAAATCGGCCTGTTAACATTTGTTACACTTATAGCTACAAATGTTTTATTGCGCAGATAACTATCGGCGTAACTTTAAATCTGATCAGTTTAATAAAAATGACCAAAATTATAGTTCTGCAAGTTGCCTTGTTTTTAGGGGTGATTGGAAATGCCTTTTGCCAGGGTGAAGCCAACGATATACCAAAGATTGTTAAAAAAGATGGCCGTAATGCGCTTTTTGTAGACGGAAAACCCTTTCAGATATTTGGAGGACAAGCCCATAATTCGAGTGCATGGCCGGGGATGATGCCGCAGCTATGGACGGCCATTGAGCAGATGCATGCCAATACACTTGAAGTGCCCATATACTGGGAGCAGATAGAAGCCCGACAAGGAAAATTTGATTTTTCACTTATCGACACATTGCTTGTTCAATCGCGGCAGCATAATATACGCCTTGTGTTACTATGGTTTGCTACCTGGAAAAACGGCAGCAATCACTATATGCCCGAATGGATGAAACGCGATGCTGTAAAGTATCCGAATATTACGGGCATAAAAGGGCAGCCCGTTGATTCACCTTCGCCACATATAAAGGCAACAATGGAGGCAGATATTAAGGCTTTTACAGCAGTAATGCGGTATTTGAAGAAAGCCGATACACAACATACGGTAATTATGGTACAGGTAGAAAATGAAGCCGGAGCTTGGGGAAGCGAGAGGGATTATTCGCCTCTGGCTCAAAAATTATTTGAAGAACCTGTCCCTGCCGAATTGCTAAAGCCAGAAGTACTTAAGGCTTTGAATGTACCTGTTGTTACAGCAGGCACATGGCAAAAAGTATTTGGAGAACGGGCTGATGAATATTTTCAGGCATGGTGGGTTGCAAGTTTTGTAGGCAAGGTTGCTGCTGCAGGTAAATATGAATACCCATTGCCTATGTATGTTAACGCTGCACTGCGCGACCCGCTTATCAACCCTATGGCAAATATGTATGAGAGCGGAGGGCCTACGGATAATGTGATACCGATATGGAAAGCTGCTGCACCTGCTATTGACTTACTGGCCCCGGATATCTACCTGGATGGGAATGAAAGGGTATTAAAGGTAATAGAACTATATGACCGTAAAGATAACCCGCTTTTTGTGCCGGAAGCTGCACTGATCCCCAATAATACCAAATATCTGTACGATGTTATTGCCCGCGGCGGGATAGGCTTTTCACCATTCGGAATAGATGATAACGGGCGGGGAGCAAAAGCGGAAGGAATTGCCATTCATCTTGAGCCTTTTGCACAGGAATATGCAATGTTTGAACCGATGATGAGAGAATTGGCGCAATGGAGTTTTGAAGGGAAAATAAAGGCTGCGGTTGAACCCGAAGATCATTCGGAACAAGCAATAGATCTTGGTGCATGGCAGGCGATTGTATCATTTGGCGGTGAAAGGGGTAATAAAACGCCTGCAAATGTCCAACCCATTGGCAAAGTGATGATTGTGCAGTTGGATGAAAACAGGTTTGTTATTATTGGGACCAGGTGCCATATTACCTTTAAACCGATTGGAAACAATATAGGCAAGGCCTGGCAATACTTAAAAGTAGAGGAAGGCCATTATGAGAATTGGGTATTTAAACAGTTACGAATCCTCAATGGCGATGAGACGGATTGGGGAGGGCCATATTTTGGGGACAAACCAATCTTGTTACAAGTTTCTTTGATAACAAGGTGAAATTGAAGAGTGCGGTATTTCTGAACAGAGCTGAGAAAAGCAATTTCGCAACAAAGCATCTATAAACATCAAGGGTGTCACCTAATTAATTTTGCTAATGGTCAATGTTTTGCGACCAGTGGTCAAAGCAATTTTATTTCAATTATCGCTTTGCGTTCATTTGAATAAAAAAGACCGATAATGCAAAACACACAACGACAATATTACCTTGACTGGCTTAGAGTAATTACTATTTTACTGGTATTTCTGTTCCATTGTAACCGTTTTTTTGATTTTGACGACTGGCATGTTAAAAATGCTACGCTTTCACCTGTAGCCAATTTTATGAGCTTCTTTATGGTGCAGTGGATGATGCCCATATTCTTCTTTATTTCGGGAGCAAGTACATGGTTCGCCTTACAATCAAAAACGGGAGGGAAGTTTATTACCGACAGGGTGAAAAGAATCCTTGTCCCGTTAGTATTTGGCATATTTATTTTATCTCCGCACCAGGTTTACCTTGAACGTCTTTCGCATCACCAGTTTAATGGCAGCCTGCTTGATTTTCTGCCAAAATATTTTTCAGGCTTTTATGCTTTTGGTGGAAACTTCGCTTGGATGGGCCTGCACCTTTGGTATCTTTTACTGCTCTTTATTTTTTCGCTGATTGCTTTGCCTTTGTTCCTAATCATAAAAAAGAACAGAAAAAATAAAAGTGAGCGTCGCACAGCATCACCTCTTTATCTAATTGCCTTTGTGATTATCCTGGCACTGCCTGGCTATTTTATGTTTCCCGAAGGCTTTCCCGGGGGTAGGATGTGGGGCGGCTGGAATATTATTGAACATTTGTTCCTGTTCATTTTAGGATATTATGCTTTTTCGAAACCGGAGATCACAAAATTATGGTCGCAGTACCGTTACACTTTTCTAATCCTCACTATTTTATTAACTGTGGGTAACCTGTACCTGTTTGCTAACCGCATTATGTTTGAATTCGGTACAGTCTTTTACCTGCTGAAAATATTACTTAGAGCCGCTGTTTGTTTCGGTTGGATCTATACATTGCTTGGCTTTGCCGGGAATAAATTAAATTATACAAATAGCAATCTTAAATATGGTAATGAAGCAGTGCTACCATTTTATATTATACATCAGCCGGTAATTGTTGTAATAGGATATTTTGTTATCCAGTTACAGCTTCCTATTGGTATTAAGTACCTGGTTATTGTTTTAGTATCATTTGTAGTAGTGATGACCCTTTACATATTTTTAATAAAGAAGAGCCCCATTTTAAGATACCTTTTTGGGATGGGTAAAATGGCAAGTGTAGAAGTCAAAACAATAAACAAACCTACATAATTAATAAAAATAAAGCCTTAAGATAAAAAAGTAGTTTTTGTAATATTGCCCTCAGGGTAAAGTCAAATGAGTGTGTCATAATAAGGCAGGCCGGCAACTTCCTGAAGTACCATGACCATTGATAATGGCACTTTGGGGCAATATGAAAAATTAATGAATTTAAAATTCGGGTACAAATTCGCTCTTTTGGTTTTATGGTTAGTGGTAAAGATAGGCTCAAGGGGTTATGCCCAGGGCAATTTAATGAAACAGGTAACTGTTGGGGGCATTAGCCGGCAACGGATAGGCGCGGTATTAAATAAAATTTCGGGCAACGGAAATTTTACTTTTGCCTATAATAATCACACAGTCCCTGCCGATAGTATTATTTCTATCTCCAATTATCATGGCACCATATATGCCTTTTTAAACAATCTGTTAGGCCCTGATTATGAATTTAAGGAAGTCCCGGGGTATATTGTACTCAGACATGCCCCCCGCAAGCTAAACCTGATGGCTGAAATTGAAAATGATCCGGGGAAACCACTGATTGTGAAGGGATATATAACCGACGCAGCCGATCAAAAAAAGGTAAACCAGGTAAGCGTGTATGAGAAAACCTTATTAATATCCACACTTACGGATGAACAGGGGTATTTTGAACTTAAGTTAAATAACTGGAACGGCGCTGTTGTTGTTACTGCTACTAAGGAGAACTACCGCGATACATCGCTTTATATGCTGCGTGATGTACATGTAGCCTCGAAGCCGGCAAAAACGAATTACAAATATTATCCCGAAGAAGAAGATCAGGATCAGCGTAGCGGACTTGAAAGAGGGTTAAGCCGCATATTTATCAGTTCGAAACAAAAGATCCAGAATTTGAACCTTGGTGGTTTCTTTGC
>JABDFZ010000177.1 GCA_013286325.1 Bacteroidota bacterium
TATTTGCTTATCTGAAACGGCAGGCAGGAATCACCGCAAACGACCAGATCAACCTCGCCCTCATTGGTGCAGGCGGGCAAGGAAGTGGAGACACTGATGTAGCATTGCAAATCCCGGGAGTAAAACTGGTAGCTGTATGCGACCTTTACGATGGCCGTTTGGCTGATGCTAAAAAACGTTGGGGCGCCGATATTTTTACCACCAAAATTTATAAAGAAATATTAAACCGCAAGGATATTGATGCCGTTATCATCGGTACTCCCGACCACTGGCACGAGCAGATCTCAGTCGATTCATTACGTGCCGGCAAGCATGTTTATTGCGAAAAACCTATGGTACATGCCATTACCGAGGGCCCTGCCGTTATACGGGCGCAAAAAGAAACCGGTAAAATTTTCCAGGTAGGCAGCCAGGGTGTATCATCGCTGGGGAATGAAAAGGCAAAGGAGCTATTGGCAAGCGGCGCTATTGGTCAGCTTAATTATGCCGAGGGTTTTTGGGCAAGGCGCGGGCCTGTTGAGGTTTGGCAATATCCAATCCCTGCCGATGCTTCCCCACAAACTGTTGATTGGGAAACTTATGTAAGCAATACTCACAAACGCCCGTTCGACGAAAAACGTTTCTTCAGATGGCGCAACTATACCGATTATGGTACAGGCATGGCAGGCGATCTGTTTGTGCACTTGTTTAGTAGTTTGCATTTTGTTACCGGCTCTCACGGGCCCGAGAAAATATACGCTGCTGGCGGCCTGCGTTTCTGGAACGATGGCCGCGAAGTACCTGATGTTTTGCTCGGCACTTTTGATTATGCTAGAAACGCCATGCACCCGGCATTTAACCTTTCGTTGCGCTGTAATTTTGTCGATGGTACCAGCGGCACCACCTATTTAAGACTGGTAGGCAGCGAGGGCGCTATGGATATTACCTGGGATGAGGTGGTGTTGAAAAGAAATAAGGTAGCAGTGTCAGACGATCCTTTCTACCTTGAAAAATTAAAACAAGCAGGCAACAGCAACCCTGAAAGAAAAAAAATGCTGCCTCCCGAAGAAATAACCTACAAAGCAGATAAAGGTTATTTAGGTGGATCTTATGATCACATGAATAATTTCTTTACTGCCATCCGTAACAACAGCAAGGTAACCGAGGATGCAACCTTTGGCTACAGGGCCGCTGCTCCGGCATTGCTATGCAACGACAGCTACTTTAAAAACGCCCCTATGTTTTGGGACCCGGAGAAGATGGAGAAAAAGAGTTAATTTAGCAAGTGAGAAATACGGAACAATGTCAAATTCAAGACTTGGGCGGTGCGATTCCCCTCTCGAGAGGGGTGCAGGGGTGTGTTAATCTGCGAATTGGTCATCCTCGTCTGCTACTACACTTAATTTATTAATCCGGAAGGCTCTGAAGAAAAGAATCACATAAAACACTTATAGCTAATACAACGTTTACAACAAAAAGATATGAAACAACAATTAAAAACTTTAGGTATAGCAATAGCAGCTACAGGTATGCTTTGCACACTATCTTTTACAAAACCGGCTCATAAAATTGTTCCAACAAACGCTCATGCAAAAAAAGGTCTGTGGGTTAGTTTATTTGATGGTAAGAGCCTTAAAGGATGGCATGGCTTTAATAAAAAAGGCGAAGTTAAGAACTGGACAATTGTCGATGGTTCATTGGTTTGCCTCGGCGCTGCCCAGGGCGATACCGGCGGCGATATTATTACCGATAAGCAATACGCCAACTTTGAGCTCTCCTGGGACTGGAAGATTGACAAGGGCAGCAACAGCGGTGTTATGTACCATGTAGTTGAAAATCCAAAATACCATGCAACTTATGAAACCGGCCCCGAATACCAGATTATTGATGATAACGGATGGCCTGAAAAATTGGAAGAATGGCAAAAAACCGGCTGCGATTATGCCATGCACCTGCCAAACAACTTAAAAAAAGTGAAGCCAGTTGGCGAATGGAACACCAGCAAGATCATCTTTAAAAACGGCCATGTAGAACATTGGTTAAACGGCAAAAAGATCTTGTCGTTCAAGGCCTGGGATGCTGATTGGACCCAGAAAAAAACTGAAGGCAAATGGAAAGACTATCCCGATTACGGCATGGCTAAAACCGGCTTCATCGCCCTGCAGGATCATGGGCACAAAGCTTATTTTAAAAATATCTGGATAAAGGAGCTATAGGCTTCTCCCTCTAGTGTTATGTCAACCACAAATCGACGCATAACCTTAGGTTGAGATTGACTCAATTAACAAAAAAAGTGGGTTTACATGGTTTACATAATTCAATGTAAACCCATATTTAAATAACTGTTAGTCAATTATTTATATTTATTTATACAAAAAGTAGTGGGTTTACACTTTTTGTATAAATACTACTGGCTAACGTCAATTCCTAATTGACCAGACACTAGTCATGCTGAACTTGTTTCAGCACCTCACATGCTAGGTTATACACCGTGTAAGCGGAGATGTCCTGTGTGGTGCCGAAACGAGTTCGGCATAACTTTTATCTTAAATCCGAAATAGAAATTCCGAAATCCGAAATCATTTCAACTCTCCCAACAATTCTTCCAAATCCAGCCTGTTGGTAAACATCGTCAGTTCACCATTGTTGTCAAGCGGCCAAAGTTCACGGGGCCTGTCCCAGTACAATTCCACACCATTCCCATCCGGGTCATCCAAATAGATAGCCTCCGATACACCATGATCTGATGCCCCGGTTATCGGATATTTAGCATCAATCAGGCGTTGAAATATAGCTGCAAGGTCTTTCCTTTCCGGATATAATATTGCAGTATGGTATAGTCCCGGCGCATATTCAGGTGCAGCTGGTGCCCCCTTACTATGCCAGGTATTTAGCCCGATATGATGATGGTATCCTCCGGCAGATATAAAAGCAGCCTGACCGCCATACATCAGCATTTTATCAAAACCTAAAAGCCCGCAATAAAAGTCGAGCGACTTTTGCAGATCGCTAACCTTTAAATGCACATGCCCTATACGGGTTTGGGCAGGTATTTTATAATCGTTCATTTTAAATTACATGTTTAAACATCAAATTTACAAAATGTTCTGCTATCCTTTGTTTGATATTTGTAAAATCAATATTTCTAAAGATAATTTATTCCTGTCACATATCTCAAATCTCACTTCTCAAATCTAAAAAAGCTACCTTTGCAGCATGATTATCAAATCGGCCGAATTTATTTGCAGCAACACCCAAATTTCAAAGCTGCCTCCTGCGGTAAAAGCAGAGTATGCTTTTATAGGCCGGTCAAATGTGGGTAAGTCGTCGCTGATAAATATGCTTACCGGCAAAAAGGGATTGGCTAAAACATCACAAACTCCCGGTAAAACACAATTGATCAATCATTTTTTGATCAATGATAATTGGTATATCGTCGATCTTCCCGGATATGGTTATGCCCGTGCATCAAAAAGTAAAAAAGCCGACTGGGACAAGTTTATACATACCTATCTGGATAAGCGCGAAAGCCTGCAATGTGTAATGGTGTTGATCGACAGCAGGCTCGAACCACAAAAAATAGATCTTGAATTTTGCAACTGGCTTGGCGAAAAAGGTTTATCATTTGTTTTAGTATTTACCAAGGCTGATAAACAATCGTCAATAAAAACTGATCAGAATATAGCCAAGTTCCGTAAAGCCCTTTTAGCAACTTTTGAGGAAGTGCCAAAGCATTTTGTTACCTCTTCAGAAGCGCAAATGGGGCACGATGAAATTTTAGCTTTTATAAGCCAGATAAACCAGCAATTTATAATACCTGAAATAAACTTTTAACAAACACTAAAACCATGAAACGTACAGCACATGCCCATTGGAATGGCACTTTAACCGAAGGTAAAGGCGAGATCACCACTCAAAGCACAACCCTTAACAACACTCAGTATTCATTTAAAACCCGTTTTCAGGATGGAGTAGGCACCAATCCTGAAGAGTTGATAGCCGCTGCACACGCCGGCTGTTTTACTATGGCTGTAGGCGCTGTCCTAACCCAGGCTGGTTTTACCCCGAATGATTTAACAACAGATGCTATTTTAGACCTTGATATGCAGGCGCTGAGCATTACCGGCATTCATCTTGAACTAAAA
>JABDFZ010000178.1 GCA_013286325.1 Bacteroidota bacterium
GAAGGCTTCTATGTGGTTTGGGACACCCAGCCAGATAAGGGGTACAATACAGGTTCATTTACTGCAAAACAATTCAAGCCAAATTATGCAGGACTGATAACGCCTGCTATAATTTATGATCAGAATAAAAATATAACTGATATCCCTGAACAGCAGTTAACAAAAATATTCCCAACCCCTGTTAGCTATAAGGAAATAGGAGAGAACTTTATTTTATCTCCCGGGGTTCATTTTGATGCTGACGCAAAATTTCAAAGTGAACTCACATTGTTAAAGGAAGCAATTACTCCGCTTATTGCTGCAAAAGCAGTTACATCGTCAAATAGTATAAATATTAAATTTAAAGATGGTTTAAATGCAGAAGGATATGAGCTAAGCATTACAGCTAATGCCATTATCATTAATGCATCCACACCTGCCGGAGCCTTTTATGCAATTCAATCTTTAAAAACATTAATTCCTCCATCCGCATACGCTCATCCTCAAAAAGAAATTCAAATACCTTGCGTAGAAATCACAGATAAACCCTGCTTCGCATATCGTGCTTTCATGCTTGATGTAGGCCGTAATTTTCAACCTAAAAAAGAGATTTTCAGGGTGCTGGATGTTTTGGCGCTGTACAAGATCAATGTGTTCCACATGCATTTAACTGAGGATGAGGGCTGGCGTTTAGAAATACCGTCATTACCCGAACTAACACAAGTTGGTTCAAAACGCGGGCATACTTTAGATTCTAAGCATTTTCTTCCTCCATCACATGGATCAGGAGGTGAGATAGATAATAAAACAGGAACAGGGTTTTACACCCGGGCAGATTATATCGAGATATTAAAATATGCAAGTAAGCTTCATATAATGGTGATCCCCGAAATTGAGGCCCCCGGCCATGCCCGTGCCGCCATCAAATCGATGAATGCCAGGCATGAACGTTTAATGGCGGAAGGCAAAAAAGCCGAAGCCGAAAAGTATTTGCTTTACGACCCGAACGATAAATCGCAATATAGCTCCAACCAATACTGGACAGATAATATCATTGATGTATCCCTTCCGTCAACCTACAACTTTGTGGAAACAGTAATGAGTGATATTGTGAGTATGTATAAAGATGCCGGTGCTCCTTTAAAAACAATTAATTGGGGTGGAGATGAAGTTCCGGCGCATGTTTGGGAAAAATCTCCGGCTTATTTAGCTTTAAAAGCTACGCACCCTGAAATCCAAAGCACTGCCGATCTATGGTATTATTTCTATGGCAGGGTTAACCAGCTGGTAAAAGCAAAAGGGCTTTACCTGTCGGGATGGGAAGAGATGGCCCTGCGCAAAACTGCGCTCGATGGCAACCCGGTTTACATACCAAATCCTGATTTTATGCCTGAGCACCCGCAAGCTGAAGTTTGGAACAATACACTTGGCGATGGCAACGAAGATTTAGCTTACAAGCTGGCTAATGCCGGTTATAAAACCGTGCTTACCTGCGTAACCAATTTGTATTTTGATATGGCCCACTATAAATCGTATGATGAACCAGGCTATTATTGGGGTGCTTTTTCTGATATTGATAAGCCTTACTCATTTATACCTTTCGATTATTTTAAAAACTCGAAAGTGGATAAAAACGGGTTACCTATAAATCGTAATATCTTCATTGGCAAACAACGCCTTACCGATTACGGCAAAAGCAATATAATAGGCTTACAAAGTGCCGTTTGGGGCGAGAACATAAAAAGCACCGAACGCTTAGAATACATGTTGCTGCCGCGGCTATTGGGCTTTGCCGAACGTGCCTGGAGCAAAGACCCTGCATGGGCAACAGAACCAAATGCCGCAAAAAGCGATTCGCTTTATCAGAAAGATTGGGTAGGCTTTTTAAACGTATTAGGTAAAAGGGAGCTGCCGCGCTTAAGCTATTATAATGGTGGCTACAATTACCGGGTACCAAAACCGGGTATTACTTTACAGGATGGCAAATATGCAGCTAACATTCAATTCCCTGGTTTAACTATCCGCTACACCACAAATGGTAAAGACCCGGATGCTAAAAGCAAAACTTATACCGATGCTATTACGAATGATGGAAGCAAATTAAAGTTTCGCGCTTTCGATACTAAAGGCAACGGAAGCAACGTTTCAGAACCAGTTACTCCCTAATAGCAGTCCGGGCATTTGAGGTTGCTCGTATTGTATTTCAATTTTAAAACCCTGCGTTAAAGCCAACGAAATAATTGCGCGGCGGCGCAGGGTTATAATAACGATTCCCAACAGCATTCAGATCATTGCCCAGGCTGTATTTTTCATTCAATAAGTTATCTGCGCCTGCATAAATTTCAATCCTGTTTTTATGGTTATTTGAAATCTGCCATCCGGCTTTAGCCTGTATTAAATTATAATGCGATGCAAAAGTTGTATTAGCATCATTAAGCGGAATGCGACCGGTATAATTATGTTCGACAAAAAGATAAAGCCTTTGGGGAAATTTAAGCTGCACGCTGGTAACAATTACCTGCCCGGGTACACCTGTTAGCTTATTGCCAGAGTAATTTGCTGTAGCATCATGATAATTACCACTGAATGTAAATTTATTCAGTGTAAGCGCTTCATTAAACTGCACCCCCCGGATAAAATTTGAATTGTTCTGCCTGATGATCCAGTCCGAAAAATAAAGTTCCACCCCTGGCTGATGGGTGCCCCCGGCATTAATATAATATTCGGTTTCGTCAGGGTTTAAGCGCAGCACAATAGCATTCTGTAAAACATAATAAAATACGGAGGCATCTAAAAACATGCTTTCATCCTTATTCCTCAACCTAAAGCCTGTTTCATAATTCCAGCCATATTCGGCCTGTAAATTTGTGTTGATGATATTATCAGTAGGCCTTATTTCGGCTGTTGTTGGCGTTGAGTACCCCCTGCTTACCGATCCCCGCCAGATAAAATCATTAGTTACCTGGTATGATAAAGCTACCCTCGGCATTAACTGAGCAGTAAAACTTCTGTTAGTATACGCAGTTTCTGCATTTGGATAAACATTTCTGAATTTATAATCATAAAAATTCAAACTCAGGGCCCCTTCTACATGCCAGCGTTTATTAAAATCTGCTGCATACCGGGTAAAAAAGAAATGTTGGTTGGTATTTATCTTATCCAAAGTTTGGGCAGTATCCCTCACACCCATTCTGTTACCATAATTATTTATATCCGCATTGGTTTGCTGCCATTCAAGCCCTAAATTTATTTTCCAGTCATAATTGACCTTCTTTTCTCCTGTAAATTCAAAGTATGTCCGCAAGCCATAAGTCCCTTCATAGCGTTGTTCGTAATTAGTGATAAAGGGGTTTGAAAAATCAACATAAGTACCAAAAACTGATAGCACATTGCGGAATCTGTCACTAATATGCAGTTCATTTGCTAAACCGCCTAACAACATTTTGGTTGTAATTCCTATTTTTTGATCAATGGCTCCAGGCACGAACTTAGTCGGCAGCCTTGCCAACTGTGGGCCGGCCTGATACTGGCTCAATGTTAGGCCGCCAGGCGTTTCATAGTTAAGATCGGAATAAAAGGCAAGCGCACGCAACTCATCCTTCCCATTATACGTCCAACGGTTAATAGCCTATATAAAATGGCGTTGCATATCGCTATTTTGCCTGTAACCATGATAAGTTTCATAGCCCTGGTTTAAATTTAACCGATAATTACCTGATTGATTTTGCAATGCAGCATTTTCGTGAATAAGTCCGTAAGAACCGCCATCTAAACCTAATGAGACGTAATTACTGTCAGAATGAAGGTTAACCGGGTTTAGCAAAACAACCCCGCCAGAGTTGGCTCCAAACAAGCTGCCGTCAGGTCCTTTTAATATCTCTATGTGATTAATACTATTGATATCAAGAGCGTTCAGATAGGTATTGCCTCCTGCATCGGTAAGTGGAATTTCGTCATAATAGATCTTTACATCGCGGATGCCGAATGGCGACCGCAGCAAACTCCCCCTGATAGACAGGCGGTAACTGCCGGGAGAACGCTCTTCAGCCCGAATGCCTGGTA
>JABDFZ010000179.1:0-3526 GCA_013286325.1 Bacteroidota bacterium
AAAAGTAAAAGATAAAGACAGGAAACTGGACTCGATGGAACGCAAAGAGTTTGAAGTTAAAAAACTAAGAGAAATTGCTGTCGATGACCGTTCTGTAGGCGGTGTTGAGCTTAGCCCTGATGGGAGATATGTTTCTTATCGCCTTGCAAAATTTCCTGATGGTGTAAAAAGTGCCATAGTTCCTGACTATGTAACAGCGTCAGGCTTTACAGAGGATATCCCCAACCGCACAAAAGTGGGTGGTGCGCAAACTACATATGAGTCATATATTTTTGATACACAAAAAGATACTGTTTATAAAATTATAACCGCTAATATCCCGGGTATTAAAGACCTGCCCGATTATGTAAAAGATTACCCGAAAGAATTAGAAAAGCGGACTAAAGCCAACGAAGACAGAAAAGTGGTTATCCGCGGCGTTTACTGGAGCGATGATGCCAAAAATGCTATAGTTGAAGTAAGTGCACAGGATAATAAAGATAAATGGATAATGAAGCTTGACCCCGCAACCGGGAATTTAAGCCTAATGGATCGCGAGCATAACGATGCATGGGTTGGTGGTCCGGGACAGGGTTATGCAGGCTGGACAGATAATACCCATTTTTATTACGAAAGCGAGGCTAGCGGCTATGCTCATATTTACCTGCTTGATGTTACCAATGGATCGAAAAAACAACTGACTAGCGGCAAATGGGAAGTGCAAAGCCTGCAATTATCAATTGATAAAAAAACTTTTTACTTCACAGCTAATATAGAACATCCGGGTATTACCCATTTTTACCGCATCTCGGTAAGTGGTGGCGAACCTGTTAAAATAACTTCGATGAAAGGTGGCAATGAAGTATCGCTATCACCTGACGAAAAATGGCTGGCCATTCATTATTCGTACTCAAATAGGCCCTGGGAATTGTATGTACAGGCTAATAAGCCCGGTGCAAAAGCCGAACAGGTTACCAATTCAATAACAGAAGAGTTTAAATCGTACCCGTGGCGCGATCCACAGGTTATCGCCTTTAAAAACCGTTATGGCAGCGATGTTTATGCACGTTTATATCTTCCGGAAAAACAGGATCCTGCAAAACCTGCTGTTGTATTTGTACACGGTGCAGGTTATCTGCAAAATGTGCATTATTGGTGGAGTTCTTATTTCCGCGAATATATGTTTAACAACATGCTGGCTGATAATGGTTATGTTGTTTTAGACGTTGATTATTCAGGAAGCTCTGGTTATGGCCGCGATTGGCGTACTGCAATTTATCGCCATATGGGTGGAAAAGACCTAACCGACCAGGAAGACGGTGTAAAAATGCTTGTTGAAAAATATGGTGTAAACCCTAAACATGTTGGTTTATATGGTGGCTCATACGGTGGTTTTATAACGTTAATGGCTATGTTTACCGAGCCTGATACTTGGGCTGCTGGCGGCGCTATCCGCTCAGTAACGGATTGGGCGCACTATAATCACGGCTACACCTCTGACATTTTGAATGAACCATATAACGATGAAAAATCCTACCGCTTAAGCTCGCCTATCTATTTTGCAAATGGATTAAAAGGGAACCTGTTAATGCTGCATGGTATGGTTGACCAAAATGTAAATTACCAGGATATTATCCGCTTAACCCAAAAACTGATAGAACTGCATAAAGAAAACTGGGAATTGGCCTCGTATCCAGTAGAGGATCATGGCTTTGTACAGCCCAGCAGCTGGACTGATGAATATAAACGTATCTTTAAGCTCTTTGAAACCACGCTCAAAAAATAGCTAAACTTTCATCATGACAAACACACCGGATAGCAATCAAAAAACAAACTATGGAATTGATGCCCCAGGTGTTATCCGGAACCTTTTTTTCGGAGGACTGATCCTGCTCATTATCAGGTTTACATTTCCGGTTTTCAGAATAGGAAGCACCGATATTGATATTACCTGGTTTATCTGGCCAGGTGCCATCTTTACTGTTGAAAGCATCCTGATGATGGTTTATTCTTTGTATGGAAAATACAAACACCGGAGCCGGATGCTGGCGCTGATAGATTGGAAAGGTGATGAACAAGTGCTGGATATAGGCACAGGTAAGGGCTTGCTCATGAACGGGGCCGCTCAAAAACTGACAACAGGGAAATCAACCGGGATAGACATTTGGAATAATGAAGATCTGACCGGCAATAATATGGAAGAAGCATTGAAAAATGCAGCGGTTGAAGAGGTGGCAGATAAAGTCGAAATAAAAAACGAAAACGCAATGAATATGGGGTTCGCCGATAATTCATTCGATGTGATCCTGACCAACCTGTGCCTGCACAATATTTACAACAAAGAAGGGCGTGCCGATGCCTGCAAGGAAATAGGCAGGGTTTTAAAACAGGGAGGCACTGCAGTTATTTCCGACTTTAGGCATGTTAAAGAATACCAGCGCAATTTCGAACATCTGGGCCTGCAGACAAAGTTATTTTGGCCTAATTATTTAACAACTTTTCCGCCATTGAGGATACTGGTTGTGAAGAAACCATAACAATTCCCGATATTTAATCATGAAAAAAATCGTACTGGTTTTGATACTGTTTTGCCTTGCCTGCACTTCGAAACCTGCTAAGCCATTGGTACGCATCAGCCTGACGGACAGCAACCGGTCAGTTAAGTTTAGAGGATTGGATTATGCCATAATAAGCGAGATTAGCCGGGATTCTATTGCCGGTATCTGGGAAAACCTGTTGCCTGTTTATCGTATGCCTGCCGATACCGATCTAAAAAGCTATCAGCCTGTTCAACATGGTAAATATCAGCTTAAAGACAGCTCGGTAATGTTTACACCCGATACCCCTTTTGTAAAAGGCCATACCTACTTTATGCGCTATTATCATTTTGAGGGCAGTAATATATGGGATTACATAAAAGGTAAAAAAAGATTAAAAGCAGCACACTACAATGATCTGGTGATTAGGTTGTAGATGTTATAAGCCCATTACAACATTTCGGCTATCAGAATTTCTACAACATTTTCAACCAATTACAACTAAAAAGCATTTGAAAACACAAATAAAATAACTATATTTGCATCTGAATTAAAAAAGAGGGGGCGTTTGTCCCCTCTTTTATTTTATCAATCAAATTATTTGAGAGATAATGAATATTGAAAAAAGAGTAAAAGAGCAGGTATCTGCTCTGATTTTGGCAGTAACAACTCGTTGCCTTCGTCATCAAGCACCAAGGTTTCTTTTTTCCAAACCTGGTAAACTTCTCCGGTCACAATTTCGCCTACACGATCTTTATATTTTTTAAAGATCTCGTCTTTCTCCAATTCCAAAATTTTG
This sequence comes from Bacteroidota bacterium, assembly GCA_013286325.1. GTDB lineage: Bacteria > Bacteroidota > Bacteroidia > Sphingobacteriales > Sphingobacteriaceae > Mucilaginibacter. Next base: position 3,316 of record JABDFZ010000179.1, read on the forward strand.
GAAACCAGTGTTTGACGTGCCGCTAAAATAGCGCGGCGGCCAAAACTTTCCAGGGTGATCTGTTCAATATGTTCATCGCCAACTTCAAGGCTGGGATCTAATAGTTTTGCTTCGGCCAATTCAATTTCCAGGTCATCATCTTCGCTAAAGCCATCTTCCATAACCTTACGGGTGCGCCATATTTCCAAGTCACCATTATCGGTGTTAACAA
>JABDFZ010000179.1:3536-3999 GCA_013286325.1 Bacteroidota bacterium
TCGCTACACAATCATCAATGCCTATTCCGTTATCCCCGTCAACAAGTATCATCAGTGCCGTATTTTTTTCTGATCATGCTTCTAAAAACGTCTTCCAGCACACTCATCATCGTTGGGCGATCGATGTTTTTGAAATCTTTAAATTCCTGAAAAGAATCAATTAAATTAATATTGCTCATTTTCCTACTTGAATGATATTAAAACTTTTGTTTCTGTTATTTTACTAATAGGGATAACGCTCTCAACAGTCTCGGCCTTTTTCCCTTTGTCTTTTACTTTTTCTTCAATTATAATGGCATCTTCTGTAATGCCGCTTAATTTACCTTCTCTTTTAGCGCCGTCGGCCATTTTTATGGCTAACGTGCGGCCAACATTTTTTTTGTACTGCCTGGTTAAGGTTAGCGGCGTATCGATACCTGGCGATGAAACCTCCAGGTTATAAGCCGTTTCAATTGCATTCTCC
>JABDFZ010000180.1 GCA_013286325.1 Bacteroidota bacterium
CACTGTTTGGTTTAAGATAAAGATGATTGTGTTACTTTTAATTATCTTGAATGCAATCTTTATTGCCAGGCCGGCAGGGGTAAAACTCAAACAATTATTAGCACTGGATCAGCCTGCAGAAACAGCAAGCAATTTTGAAGTATTTGCTGTAAAAAGAAAAATGACGTTTTTTTATTTTACTCAATTTGTGCTATTCCTGGCCATATTTATTCTCAGTTCATTTCAGTTCAATTAAAAGGCCCTGTTTAGTTGCATAACGGAGCCTCAAAAATAAATGAGACGCTATTTAGTCCGAAGTCGATTACTTGTCAGAAAATAAAAAATGAATATCAGCATCTATAAAACATCAGTTACCCGGGAATCAGAAATAGCTGTCTTAACCCCATTTCTAAATCAACTTGGTGAATGGAATTTTGATCTGGATGATTGTGATAAAATATTACGAATAGAAAGCAATTCCGATATCGCCAACATTGTAATACATCTGTTGACTAATAATGGATTTATATGTAAAGAGCTAATATAACAACACATAGGTATTGCCCCCGGGTGCTCGCACATACCTCTATTAGTTAATTTATACACAAGTTAATGCTAAACAAACCTCCTCTATCATCATTCTAAAAAGTGGAAAACGCAATCCACAACACGGAATCTTTCAATACACTCATTATTAACTATTTCATTATCAAATAATTAAATAAATGGCATTGCATTGGCATACCATGTTAAAAACAAAGTGAAATGGAAATAAATAACAACATCAGGATATTTTTAGTGGATGACGATTCTTTTTGCATGGGAGTTTATAGACAATACCTTAACAGCCTCGGTTATTATGATGTAACCAGTTTTGAAAATGGCCCGGATTGTTTAAATAACCTGGGGTTAAAACCGGATGTTATTTTCCTGGACCATGGCATGGATTATCTTACTGGTTTAGAGGTATTAAAAAAAATAAGAGCTTACAATCCTCATATTTTTGTGGTTTTCCTATCAGGACAGGCCAATATAATTACAGCAGTAAAGGCCTTAAAACTGGGAGCAACTGAATATATTGTTAAGGGAATATATGACTTGGACAACATCAAAAGGGTATTAAGTACAATTAATAAAGCTATAAACATTAAAAGAAAGGAAATTGAGACCCAATACATTGAAAGGCTATTACACACAGGTAAGCAGGCAACCAAAGGGTCAAGCGACACGACAATAACTGCTGAGCTGTTATAAAATTAATAATGAAATATTGAGCTGCTGTTAACTCAAGAAATATTTAATATAAATATTTCTTGAGTTTTAAGATCAACTCGTCAGGGTTAAAGGGTTTTACAATATAATCCTGCATTCCGGCTTCTAAAACTTTGTCGCGTACATTACTGGTAGCAGAAGCAGTTATTGCTACAATTGGCGTATCCTGGTTAAATTCTCTTATTTTATTTGTTGCAGTATAGCCATCCATTACCGGCATTTGCAAATCCATCAATACGATATCATAATTTGCCTGCTGCATCATTTGTACAGCTATTTCGCCATTGTCAGCTACTTCTACTGTTGCGTTCCAGCCTTCCAGCAATTGGGTGGCATATAAAACATTAAACAAAGTATCCTCTACCAATAATAGGCGTTTGTTTTTCAAGTCAAAACCGGCCATATCGTTCTCAAGTTGGGTTACCTGATCGGCATCTACTGTATTTAGTTCGAGAGTAAAATGAAATTTCGATCCTTTCCCCAGCTCCGATTCAACCTTTATGTCGCTGTTAAATAACCCAAGTATACGGCGGGTTATAGCCAAGCCAAGGCCGGTGCCCCCATACTGCCGGGTTATGGATGTTGAGGCTTGCATAAATGGCATAAAAATATTAGGCAGGTTTTCTTTGGCTATCCCTACCCCTGTATCGTGAACAGAAAAATGAAGTAAGGCAGAGCCCTGCTTTAGCTTTTGTAAGTCGACACGTACTGAAATGAATCCACGATGGGTGAATTTAATTGCGTTTGACACCAGGTTATTTAATACCTGACCCAACCTTAGGGCATCACCCATAAAATAATCAGGCAACCGTTCGTCAAATACTAACGACACCCTATTTTCCCGTTCATTTGCGCTATTTGTATTGGCCGAAACAATGTCTTTCACCAGTTTTTTAATACTAAACGGTGCCTCTTCCAAATCAAGCTTTCCAGCCTCAATTTTATTAAAATCAAGAATATCATTTATCAAAACCAGTAAATTGTCTGATGAGGTTTTTAAAGTTTCAAGGTTATCAAGTTGATCGGGGCGCGGATTGTTTTTAAGCAACAAATGCCCCATACCGATCACCGCATTTAATGGAGTACGTATTTCGTGGCTGATGATCGAAAGAAACTCCGATTTGGAAAGACTTGCTTTTTCGGCTTCATCTTTTGCTATCAGTAATTGTAATTCAACTTCCTTGCGCCTGGTTATTTCCTCATTTAAAAGATCTACAATTTCAAGCAAATCGTCATCATTACCATCAAATTGTTCCCCATTATCTGCTTTTATATTATTAAATGTTTCCTTAAGCTTCTTAATAGACAGCTTCCTTAGTTCAACTTCTTCCTTTAGCCGTTGGTTAATTTCTCCAAACTCCTGTTGACTTACCATAAAAGCATGATCAGACAATTCTTTATCCCGATCATATGCTGCGTATGAATCATTTACAGCATCAATAAAGCGGACAAAATGCTTATTTGCGATTAAATCGGGAGTTGAATACTTTTTAAGTTGTCTGTTTAATAGCTTATGGTCTGGCATGCTAATTAATTTCTTCGTTAAAGGTAGTAATTGTCATGGTTTGATTATGCAGTTCGCATTTTGCGTTCGTAGTTAAAGGAGATATCTCTCCATAAGAATAAAAGCCGGATAACAACGTTCCCTCTCCCAATATTTCTTTTACTGCTTCAATTTCTTCATCAATACGTTTACCAAGTATCAGTTTACGGCCCACGCAGCTAATAAGTAATGCCAGTTTAGGTTTAGCCGGAAATTGTATAAGAGCATTTGATGCAGCATGTGTTGCCGCATCGATCAACTTATCAAAATTAGCTTTCATAAACCTGATGTAAGATCCTTCAGGAATATCACCTGCAAACACCATACTCTGTTCATCATTATCTATTGACAAGATAGTGCGGACAACTGCATTTTCGGTACCATCAGGCCGTACATAAAGGGGGAACAGAAGTGCGGAGCCGGGTAATTCATCAGCATACTTGCCAAGATATTGTTTATATAATTCGAGTGCGCTCTTGTTATCTATTTCATAAAGCCGGTTTGAAACCGAACGGGTCACCTTTTTTTTCAGGGCCGAATATTTCCCAGCCGCCAAGTGAGGCATGACCAACTTTTAAGCTTTTGCCATAAAAACCAACAGCAACAATATTTCCTTTTTTGGGCTTTTCATTGCAACCCACAACAGTATAATTAAATTTATCCCCATCTCCTGCCATGCCACCGGTAACCGGGATATTGCTGGTATTTGCCTGCTGAATACCTCTAACCAGCTCGCTGCCGTTTACCAGGCCACCATCAGATATCACCATCACATAGCTTAACCCGGCATCGTTTAGTTTATCAAAAAGCGTTTTACCGGCCTCAAAACTATTTAATTCATCCTTTATATTTAGACTTACCGTTTTAACTAAAGTATCTTCAAACTCAATTATAACAATGGTAACAGTGTCATCTAAAACGGTATCATCATAAATTTCTCCCGAAGTTGAACATAGTACGATGTCTGCTTCAGGATAGCTATTACGCAATGTTGAATAGATATCCTGTTCAAGTAAAACATCTTTACCGCCAAAACCTAAAATAAGTAAATTACCATTTCCATTAATTTCATCTCCTGCCTGGTAAGTAAATACCCCTCCGCAGTATAGTTTTTGTGCTACTTTCATATTTGTTTTTATCCGGGGTATTCTGTTTTTAATTTATTAATTACG
>JABDFZ010000181.1 GCA_013286325.1 Bacteroidota bacterium
TTTCTGGGTAACATAATGCATAGCATAAAGCCAAACTACTTTGCCGGAGTGCGCACCCCCTGGACATTGGAAGACGAAGACACATGGCGGGCAACCCATCGCCTTACAGGTAAGCTTTGGTTTGTTGGTGGCATAATACTTACCATAACTACACTTCTGTTGTCTTCTATAACTGCAACCATTGTATTTATGTGTGGCATTGCTGTGCTTACCTTAGTACCTGTTACTTATTCATACATCTATTATAAAAAACATCAACCTAACCCAAACTCATGAAAAAAATATTCATTTGTGTTTTAACACTCATTGGCATAAATCAGTTAAAGGCACAGGACATAACCGGTAGCTGGCGCGGAGCGTTACCTGTGGGTAATAAAAGCCTTCAGATTATTTTTAATATAAATAAAAAAGCTGACAACACTTTCAACGCAACATTTGATAGCCCTGATCAAAAAGCATTTGGGTTGCCATGCAACAAAACCAGCGTTATAAAAGACAGCCTGTTTGTTGAAATTGCCATGATAGGCGGCTCATATAAGGGTGTATGGAATGGTAAAGATAGTATCTCAGGAACCTTCCGTCAGGGAAGCTCTAACCTAACGCTTAAGCTGAAACTGATGTTAAGGCCGCAAACACCCAAACCTCCATTTAATTACTTTAGTGAAGAGGTTGAGTACGATAATGCTGATAAAAGCCTGCATTATGGTGCAACCTTTACCCGACCTAACGGAAGTGGTAAGTACCCGGCAGTTATCATTATCACCGGGAGCGGTACACAAGACAGGGACGGAACTTTATTCGGGCACAAGTTGTATTGGGTACTTGCTGATTACCTTACTAAAAACGGCATTGCAGTTTTAAGGGTTGATGACAGAGGCGCAGGTAAAAGCTCGTTAGGGAGCAATTCAAAGAATGTAACGAGTCTTGATTTTTCTTACGATGTGGAAACCAGCCTGAATTATCTTGAAACAAGAGGTGATGTGGATAAAAAACACCTTGGTTTAATTGGCCACAGCGAAGGCGGAATTATTGCACCAATGGTTGCCGCCCGGCGAAAGGATGTTAGCTTTATTGTAATGTGGGGTGGCCCGGAAGTTGGCGGGGCACAGATAAATACGGAGCAAAATGCATACCAGCTCAGGAAATCGGGAGTAGATAGCCTTGCAGCTGATGCGTTTTCAAACCTGCACAATCAGATATTGGCCCTCTTCACCACAGCCGAAAATCAGGAAGCACTTGATAAACAAATAAGTTTAGTCTTCGATTCATGGAAAAAGGCACAAAGTCAGAAAACACTGGATGCACTATATGTGAAAGATAATTCAATAGTTGGCCAGGATATATTTTCAATGTACCACGGCATGTATAATATTCCCTGGATGCGCTTTTTTGTAACTTATAAACCTGAACAGGACTTAAGCAAAGTAAAATGCAGTGTGTTAGCCATAAATGGAGAGAAGGATACACAAGTTGACGCCAAAAGTAATTTAAGTCTGATAAAAGAGATCTTAACAAAAAGCAGGAACAAACACTTTGAAGTAAAACCACTGCCAGGATTAAACCACCTGTTGCAAACAGCACAAACGGGAGATCTATCCGAATATGAAACAATAGAAGAGACTATGTCGCCAGCAGCCATGAAGATTATTTCTGACTGGATTAAAATTCATACAAAATAATTGCGTTAATATTGTGTTATGAAAAGACTTATCCTATCAGCAAGTTTGGTGCTGATACTTTTGACCCCATTTTTTGTTAAAGCACAAAATGCACTGCGCGATCAGATAGCAACAATTGCTAAATCATCAAAAGGTATTGTAGGCGTATCAATTTTAGGCCTGGAAAACAGGGACACACTTTCTGTTAATGGCAGTGCCCGGCTGGTATTGCACAGTGTAGCAAAGTTTCCTATTGCTCTTACTATTTTGCATTGGGTCGATTCGGGCAAGCTTACCATGAACCAGATGATCCATATTAAAAAGAAAGATCTGCCTAAAACTTATAGCCCATTGCGCGATAAATATCCCGAAGGAAATGTAGATGTTTCCATCAGCGATCTGCTTGGCTATATGGTATCATTAAGTGATAATGATGCCTGCGATATTTTATTAAAAGTAATGGACGGCCCAAAACCTGTGCAGGATTACATGCTACGCCTGGGTATAAAGGGCATAGCTATACGGGCATCTGAGGCCGACATGGCGTCAGCTTGGGAACTGCAATACACCAACTGGTGTAAACCCATTGAAATGACACAATTGCTCGACATGTTTTATCATGGCAAGATCCTGTCAAAAAACAGCACGGATTTTCTATATAGAATCATGACAGAAACCTCCACAGGCCCACATCGGCTGAAAGGACTATTGCCAGCCGGAACGGTTGTAGCGCATAAAACCGGTACATCGCCAACCAATGCTGAAGGTTTATCACCTGCTACAAACGATGTAGGAATTATCACCCTGCCTAACGGAAAGCATATGGCAATCTCTGTGTTTGTTTGCAACTCAACCGATAATGAAACAACCCGTGAAGCGGTGATTGCTAAAATATCAAAAGCAGCATTCGATTTTTATAGTAAATAATCGGCACAACAACCTATCGATGGCATTGTGCGATTTCCTCCCGGAAAGGGTAGGGCTGTATTTCTATGTGTTGTAAAAATTACCAATTTTCTTTTCCACCAAAAAATCATCATATTTACTCTCTCTGACCTTTTTACTCATTATCATGAAGAAAATATACCTTCTTATAGCACTATTTTTCCCATTTATTACCTTTGCTCAAAATGCTGATTCAACCTGGTTTGTAAATAATTACATTAAAAAGGAAGTAACTATTCCAATGCGCGATGGCGTAAAGCTTTTCACCTCCATCTATCAGCCCAAGGATCAATCTGAAAAACACCCTATACTAATTACCCGAACCCCGTATTCGTGTTCACCTTACGGGAAAGGCTACCGCCAGTATTGGTATAGCTATATGCTGAAATATTGCAAAGAAGGTTATGTACTGGTGATTCAGGATATTCGCGGGAGATGGATGAGCGAGGGTAAATTTGAGGTAGTAAGGCCATTCAATCCCAACAAAAAAACAAACAAAGACATTGACGAAGCAAGTGATACTTACGACACTATCGATTGGCTGATAAAAAACATAGAAAATAACAATGGAAATGTTGGTGTAACGGGCATTTCATTCCCAGGCTTTTTTGCTACCGAAGCCGCTTTAAGCGGGCATCCGGCACTAAAGGCAGTGAGTCCACAGGCACCTGTGACTGATAGGTTTTTTGGAGACGATGATCACCATAATGGTGTATTGTTTTTGATGGATGCTTTCGATTTCCATGTAGGTTATGGCTTTAGTCAGCCGCATCCAAAACCTTCCCTGCTACCTGCAAAAACGTTTGATATTTCGGGCGATGATAATTATGCCTGGTATTTAAAACGGGGAGCGCTCCCAAATTTTACCAAAGTAACGGGTGATAGTTTGGAGTTTTGGGATAATATGATGAAGCATCCAAACCTGGATGCCTGGTGGCGTGCGCGCGATACCCGTTCGGGTATTAAAAATGTAAAGCCTGCCATGTTGGTTGTTGGCGGCTTATTCGATGCAGAAGATGGTTACGGTACATGGCATACCTACGATGCTTTAGTTAAGCAAAGCCCGGCTACTAATAGTAAACTGGTAGTTGGCCCATGGTATCATGGTCAATGGGCAAGCAGGGATGGCACTCACCTGGGCAACGTTATGTTTTACAACAATACTGCCGAATGGTATCAGAATAACATCGAGATCCCCTGGTTTAATTATTATTTGAAAGGTAAAGGCTCGATAGATAGCATCAGCAAAACAACTGTATTTTTTTCAGGTGAAAATAAATGGCATAAATTCAAAGAATGGCCTCCTGTTGATGCCAC
>JABDFZ010000182.1 GCA_013286325.1 Bacteroidota bacterium
GTAATTTACGTAAACGGCAATTTGCATAGCTTCGAGGCGGACCGAACTGATATATTCATCTTCCACCTTTTCTTTTGAATAAGCCCACACTGCCAGGGCAATTGGAAACAAAATAAGCCCACCTTGCGTACTCTCGTTTTTAAATATGCAACCGACAATAACCGATAACAATAAAACTATCGAAACTAATTTCCCAATAAAATTATATGGTTTGTTTGGCAGATAACGTATGGGTTTAATTGTAAATTCATTTTTTCGGTGATAAAGCAGATAATAAAAAATACCGATAAAAATCAACAAGGGTGTGAACAAATTGTAATCGGCAAAAAACCAATAAAATGCCTTAGGGCTGAACAGATCGTTGGTATAAACGGAAGAATAAATACAGATGAAGGCATATATGTAAACGTTTACCAGTATGGCCCAATACAAAGCGTTAAGCCTTATTGTACGGGTAAGCTCATCTTCCTTTTTTATTTTGGAGAATGCAATAAGCAGCAAGCCGACAATGACCAGCGTAAGAGCCAGCTCGTTTGTAAAATTCTCGATCGCCGGAACAAAAATTGTGTTCTCCTTTCTTAATCGCAGTTGTAACCAGGGAATGTCGTAATGTTTGTAGATGGTTAGGTAGCCAAGGATAAATCCAGGCAACGCCAATACATAACCCAGGTACCTCAATTGATGAGGAAATAAAAAACGTGCCTTCATATTAACCCCTCCTCTTTTTTAAGTGAACTGTTCATTCTGTAGATCTTCCAGCGAAAAATCAGGATGAGCAGCATAAGTGGAACCCATAAATTGAGCCGCAGCATATCCTTATAATCAGCTTTGTTGTTGGTGAACACGAGGCATATAATAAGCACCGCATAATTGGCAAAAATGGCCCAGCGTAATGAGGATAGCCGAAGCTGGTAAATTTGCTCATCCTCTATCCGCTCACGCGAGAAAGCGATGAGGAACAAGCCGGATACCATCAGTACAACCGTCAGCACAAAAAGCAAATGTCCGGAACTCAACAGACTGGCATCGGCCCGATCGGAATGAATGTCGTACGACTTAAATATAAGTATCACCGGCAAATGAACCAAAAACAACGCCAGCCCAAGCCAGCGGCACCAGGAAGGAAACAAGAATTGTGGTTTCATAATAAGTAAAATTTGTTTTACCAAATGTAAAATTAATTTTACTTATGTCAAGTATATTTGACAATTATTTAAGAAAAATATTACCAATAATTTCTGGTATTAGGATTTTCAAATAGATCAGAATGAACATTAGAAATATATGATTAAGAGGCTATCCATTAAATAGCAAGAAAGATATCATAAATAATTATTAATAATTCAACATATCTTTATATAGACATAATTATTAAAAATGACACGAACGAAAAAGAATGGTAATTCCAAAATAGCTGACAAGTCCATTCCCAAGATTACTGTACCAGCTCAAATAGACGCTATTATATCTGATTCCAAAACACAACACAAAGAAAAAGAAAACATAACAATTAATATCACTCAAGAAAAAAGCAACCAGCCCAAAATTGCAAACTGGATAGCAGCTATATCAGCAGTTATAAGTTTGGGGCTGGGCGTAATCACTCTGCTTTTATTTCTTGAAACTAAAAAAGCAACGCAATCATCTGCCGATGCTGCCACAGTAGCTCAAAAGACATTTGAAGAAACTAAAAAATATAACTCTGCTTCGCTTATGAAACAGCAGGCCTTTTTTGACAATGAACAACGTGAATTTCGCATTTCTCACCAACCCTATCTTTCGCTTGTGTGTGATACCCAGACGGTTAAAATGAAAGGCAACAACATAATAATTATGAAATATGAAATACAAAATATTTCTTCCACTCCTCTTAAACTTGAAAAAAATGGCGCTTCCTTTTTCGCCCACACGAAATTAAGTAACGACACCCTTATAAAGACTTTTCATAAAAATATAAAAACATTCTATGATGGAACATATATCGGGATTGGTAGACCGCCGTCCAAAGCAGTCTACATTATCGACGATGGTTCAAACACGGCACGAAAAAAATTTCTCAATGGAGAATGGGAAATATATCTTACGGCAAGATTTGAATATATTAACTATATGAACAACAAAAAGAGATACTATGATGTGATAGTACGACTTTATTATACGAATGGAATTTTGGGAGAAAATTATATATTGAACGAAAACTATGACACTAAATGACCTTGCCAAAGCCGATATATAGCTACTATATATACTTGGCAGCATTCCTAATCCAAATAGATCTCCAACAAGCCTTCCGGCAGATCAACAGTAACAATACCCTTAACCACATCAATGCCTTTGATAACGGCTTCGTTAAGCGGGAACAGCACTTCTTTACCCTGGTAGTGTACGGTAGCTATTAACTGCTGGGGGAGCTCCTGCAGTTCGATGATCTCGCCCAGTTCGCCTTCGTTAATATCAACGGCTATGAAGTTGAGCAGGTCCTTGAGGCCAAAGTCGCCTTTTTTCTTTTTGGGTTTGAGTTTGTTGGGGAGGTAGATGTCTTTTTTTGCCAGGGGTGTTGCCTTGTCAATATGGTCAACATCTTCGAGGTAAATAAAGGCGGTGTTTTTTTGCGGCATCTTGAACGATTCTACAAAATAGGGGACCAGCTTGCCTTGTACCTCTAAAAACAAAGCGTCGAAGTCTAACTTCTCGGGTTCATCAAAATCGATAAAGGCCTGTAGCTCGCCTTTTAAACCACGGGTCTTGATAACCGAACCTATACGGAAACAATCTTCTGTCTTCATTTTTGCAAGGGCTTTAAAAAAGTATAGCGAAGTACTCCGGTAAAGAGATGCTTCGCTATAGCTTTTTGGTAATAATTTTAACTTATTCTGCGGCTGGTTCTTCAGTTGCAGCTTCAGCTGTAGGTTCTTCAGTAGCTTCAGCAACAGGTGCTGCTTCTTCTGTTTCTTCAACAGGTGCTTCTTCAACTTCTTCTACCGGCGGAGCATTTTTAGCAGCGATAACTGCGGCTTTGTCTTCTTTCTTTTTAGCTTCAGCAATTAAAGCAGCTTTTTTAGCTTCTTCTTTAGCCGATGATAAGTTTGACTTTTTGCCTGTGATCTTGCCGTCTTTTTGCTCAAGCCATGCAGCAAATTTTGCTTCTGCTTGTTCTTCGGTCAAAGCGCCTTTTTTAACGCCACCTTGTAAGTGTTTTTTGTACAACACACCTTTGTACGATAAAATTGCACGTACAGTGTCGGTTGGTTGTGCGCCATCATTAACCCAATCAAGAGTTTTTTCGAAGTTGATGTCGATGGTTGCTGGGTTTGTGTTTGGATTATATGAACCAACACGCTCGATAAAACGACCGTCTCTTGGTGCACGTGAATCCGCTACCACGATGTAATAAAAGGGTTTTCCTTTTTTACCGTGTCTTTGCAGTCTGATCTTAGTTGCCATTTTTTGCTTTGTTTATGTATTCAACATATGTCCCGGAGTTCTTTCTGCGGGGCTGCAAAGGTAATAAAAAATTATTTATTAACATACTGGTGTTGTGTGCAATAAATTTAAATTCGCATATCGCAACAAGTAATTGCCGGCACACGTACAAAATAGTAACCTTATCAGTATACCGCATGGTATGCCATGCAGTTCCCATAGCTATCCTCAGCCTTATTTTTTATAGTTAATTATTTAAATATTAAATAATTAACGTACATTGTATCCTATAATTCCCTATTAATGCAAAATTGATCAAACCAAAATGGACCACATGTTGGAGAACC
>JABDFZ010000183.1 GCA_013286325.1 Bacteroidota bacterium
AAAAAGACCTGTTACCAATAAAAACTAAACAGGATAAAGCGATGACTTTACAACGGGATAAAAGCATATCTTTTGTGTTATAATTGGTTAACTGTGAAACTCAAATTTAATTAATTAACTGTCGGTTTAACAATAAAATAATGGGATTGTTGATTTTAATTAGGTGGCAACTAAGCAAAGCTGTCAAAATAACTTCGACAGAATCAGGATGACGGTAGTGATGCATTGGCGCTAATATCGCTTGCATACCGACTCACCCGGTCATTGCTTCGCTCGACCACCCTCTCTTCCGCAAGCGGTAAAGAGGGCTAAAGAAACGTGGCGTAATCGGGGTGAGCATATACGACAAAATGCCATTGCGAAAGTTATTTTAACAATTTTACTAACATGTTTTAGTCTATTTATACGATAATAAAAATCAGTATTTTAGGTAAAAAATGGAATTGCGATGAATCCCCTTAAAATAGTTACAACAGTCCTGCTTTTTCTCTGCTTCACTAAAGCAAACGCCCAATATGATTTAAAAAAAACTGAAAGCTGGCTTGCTGATAACACCAACGAAATGGGTGGCCGGTCTATTTTAATGGTTTACCAAAACGGGCACATTATTTATTCGCACTCAGTAAACCAGATGAATTTAAAGCAAAAGATGGCTACCCGGCTTGTTGCACGCAGACAAGGAAAGCCTGCCGACTTTGATGCCTATACACCATCATCGCGCCTGCCAATAGCCAGCTGCAGCAAATGGCTAAGCGCTGCCCTGGTTATGACTTTTGTTGATGAAGGCAAATTAAAGCTTACAGATACAGTAGGGCAATACCTGCCTGTTTTGTCGCGGCATGGGAAGGGAAAGATCACTATAGGTCAGTGCCTTTCTCACTTAACCGGGATAAAAGCGCCTGCAATAAGAGAAAGCCTGGAGGAAATGAAAGACGTTAAAAGCATGGATGATGCCATAGAAAATATTGCTGCAATGCCAATGGAAGGGGAGCCAGGTAGGGTGTTTCATTACAGCAGCGTTGGCTTGCAGATTGCCGGGGCTATCTTAGAAAAGATAAGCGGCAAAAGTTTTGAAACCTTATTTGCTGAAAGGATTGCAGGCCCTTTAAATATGAAGAACACCGATTTTGGCAAAGGTAAAGTGGCCCAACCTGCCGGAGGAGCAATAAGCACACCGGAAGATTATATTAATTTTTTGGTGATGATAATGAATAAAGGAACATTTAATGGCAAAAGGATATTAAGCGAAAGCAGTATAACCCAAATGCAGGTAAACAGGATTACACCCGATGTAAAAATTGCCTTCTCCCCGGCTGAAGCAGGCAATTTTGGTTATGGGTACGGCGAATGGGTGCTCAGCAAACAAGTAGTGAGCAGTCCGGGCTTATTTGGCAGCTTCCCATGGGTTAATAATGATAAAAAATATGCCGCCTTTTTAATGGCTTTTTACCTGAAAAATACAGGTCGCAACGAACGTTACCTCGAGTTAAATAAATTAGTCGATGACACTGTAGCAGGTAAACATTAACCGTTATTTACAACTCAATTAAATTTAAAAAGCACTTTGCCTGTACCGGTATAAGTTAGTGCATCTTTAAAATCTTGTGGTGTAAAGGTAAGTTCAGCAGGTAGCTTAAAATCGTCCCGCCCTATTGAACTTATTAAATGGCTTGTCATTTGTTCTTTTTCTGCTGGTGTAAGGGATGCTATAAATCCTCTTATCCCAAATCCTTTAATCACCAGGTTTTTAAATACCACCTGTGCGTTAAAATAGGAAGAGGGCTCAGGAGATAACAGACCGTAAACTATTAAATGGCTGCCAACCGATAGCGCATCAATTATCTCAGTGGTAAAGGGCCCTCCAACTGCATCAAGTGCGCCTTTTATGCCTTTTCCGCCTGTTATATTATTAATGGTTCCTTTTAATTTACCTGTTTCAGGTAATATTACGGCATCTGCTTTTAGTTCCAGCAACTGGTCTTTTTGCGCATAATCCCTAACCACTGCAATGGTATGGATCCCCATTTGTGCTGCTAACTGTATAACCAACCTCGAAACTGTTGAATTACCGGAAGTAAGCAATAGCCAGTCGCCGGATACTATATTTGCTTCCTTCAATAGCCCCCAGGCAGTAAATGGGTTAAGCAGCATTTGTGCAGCTTTATCAATATCAAAACCATCAGGAAGTGCAACAACATCTTTTTCATCAACCACTATAAACTCCGCCCATGAACCTAAACGACTAAACGCTACCAGGGTACCTGGTTGTATCTGCGTATTGTTGCCTGCTTGCTCTACCAATCCGGCACCTTCCAACCCGGCAATTTGTGGAAATACTGGTTGATATCGATATTTCCCTGCTATAAATAAATAGTCTGCCGGATGTATGGGGCTTGCTTTAACTTTTATTAAAAGTTGTCCCTCGCCTGGTGCTGGTATTTCAATTTCTTTTCGATGTTCAGCCACCTGCTCATAAAATAACCAAATATTAAAGTGCCTGAGATGGAAGCAATGGTGAATAGAATGCCTGTTTTTCCGGCTTGCAGGGCACTGTGCATATTCATTCCAAAACCTAACCCAACTACCGATACCTGTAATAATAAGTGAGTGGCTTTGTGATTTAAGTGAAGATATGGGTGGCCTGTAAACTGGGCTATAACCAAGCCTAATAACAATGCTATAGCCGGGCTTGCAAAGGTAGTTAGGCAAAAAGCAACACAAATAACAAATATGGCTTTACGCAGGTTACCATTAATATTTAATAATAATCCGCTTGTGTTATTTAATTGATGAGTTTCCATTGCAATTATTTTTCTGCAAAGGTTCATCATTTAAGCGCCGGGTTTTTATCATAAATCGCGATCCCGGATAACTACAGGTTATGAGTTACCCACTAAAGCCACGCTGAATAATAACCCCGAAAATAAATTTTGAAAATTTGGTTATAAAACCCATATTTAGTAAATCAATTCCGCCGTAAAACATTGAAAAAGCTAATCGCTGTAATAATGCTTTGTATCATCCTGTTTAATATTGGAGGGCAACTGGCATTTCATCAGTATTTGGTTTATAAGTCTGACAAGTTTTTTAACGAGCAAATAAGTAAAAATCTTTACAGCACTGATGACCTTACAGAGGTGAAGATCCCGGTAAATATGCCCGGTATAAGTGATTGGAAAAGTTTTGAAAACCTAAGCGGCGAAGTGCGTTTTGAAAATGCAAGTTATAATTATGTAAAAATAAAGATAACCCACACTGCCATATACCTGATGTGTATCCCTAACTATGAAACAACCCGTTTACATGGGCAGAATATAATTTATGCAAAGCAGATAAAGGATATCCCTGTGCCGAAAAAAGAGCATGTGCCTTTCGGCAAAATGAGTTTAATTGCCTACAACTACCCGGTTATACATTTTAAATTTTCAATCCCGGTAACAATTTCAAGAAAAAATACACCTAATAACCACTCCTTTACACTCAAATCGCTTATCTCCGGCCCCGGACAGCCCCCGGATATGGCTATCATAGTCTCTTAAATCGAGCTTTTATATGCCTTCAATAAATGGCGTTGTATTGCGGTTATTGTATATGTATACAGAAATCCGTTTGTGCCATGCGCACGTGAGCTTTTTTAAGTAAACACCTATCCCGTAAGGGAAATCAAAAACTTGT
>JABDFZ010000184.1:0-569 GCA_013286325.1 Bacteroidota bacterium
GAATTTAAGGCCGGTTGCTACCCGTTTTGCAATTGATGCAGTCACTCTGATTGTAAATCAGGCCTCACACGATACCGCAATTACCGTAAGCGAAATAAAAAAAATGCTTAACGGTGATACTAAAACAGATAAAAATATCGTTTTTGATAACCCCAACTCCGGTTTAGTAAGGTATTTAAAAGAACTTGCCGGGAATAAAGACTTTAAGCAAAAGAATATTTACGCACTGAAATCAAATAAAGAAGTAATAAAATATGTTAGCGAACACCCCAATGCAATTGGCATAACCGGGTTTAGCTGGCTTAATGACCCTGATAAAGATTATGCCGATGCAGTAAGTAAGGTGAAAATTGTAGCTGTAAAGGACGATACAGGTAAGAATAAATCGGGAGAATACTTTACACCATCGCAGCAAACACTTGCATTAAAGCAATACCCGCTTACCCGCAACTTATATATTTTAAATTGTACAGGTAAATTAGGGTTAGGTATGGAATTTGCTGCGTTTATAGCAGGTGACCGGGGGCAAAGAATAATTTTAAAATCGGGATTACTACCCGATTCAATAC
>JABDFZ010000184.1:579-3673 GCA_013286325.1 Bacteroidota bacterium
TTATTTGATTTCAGTGCGTAAATATTCTTTTGCTTAAAGTCTTTATTCCCGGCAGGGAAATACATATAGTGCAAAAACTAAAACAATAGTTCATAATTTGTACAAACTTGTTTAAACTTGTATCTTTATGTTCTGTCAAAAAAATATATTATTGTATTAGCAATTGTGCTTTGATAATATTGAACAATACCAGGCTTCGCTAATAGTGTTGCTAATTAAATAACTAAACAATGAATATTAATGCAATGAAGCTTGTAGGGTAGCTATAAAATAGCTCCCGGTAAGTCATTGCCTTTAAAAAACAATTCACTCAAAATGAAAATGATCAGTAAAGTTGCCGGCGTAGGGCTGGGGTTGATGTTTTTAGGTTCATCAGTTTTTGCGCAAAGTTTAGCAGATGCGAAGAAGGCTATTGACGCCGAGCAGTATCAGAAAGCAAAATCAATGCTTAAAAACCTTACAACCACACAGGCAGATAAGGATGAAAACTACTTTTACCTGGGCTGGGTTTATTTAAAACAGGACTATGCCGACTCGGCAAAGACCATTTTTAATAAAGGACTTGCAGTAAACGCTAAATCGCCTTTAAATTTAGTAGGCCTTGGGGCAGTAGCTCACATTGAAAAAGATAATGCTACAGCAACATCAAACTTTAATCAGGCCGTAGCATTAGCAGGGAAAAACAGCAAACCTTATTTATATATAGGTTTATCGTATTTGTTACCTGTTAATGGTAGCAGCGTAGGTATCAACGGCTCGAAAATTGCACCGGCCAATGCTGATGCAGCTATAGCTGTTTTAAATAAAGGCAAAGTAGTTAGCCCTAAAGATGCTGAAATACTGATTGCAATGGGCGATGCTTACCGCTCTCAGTTAAAAAGCAATGAAGCTTATGATGCTTATAGTTCTGCATTGGCGCTTGATCCAAAATCTGCAGCTGCTAACGTAGCCGAAGGCGTGCTATGGCAGTTTGCTGAAAACTTTGAAGACTCGGAAAAGCAATTTAAGGCAGCACTGGATATCGATCCAAACTATGGTCCTGCTTACCGCGAATGGGCTGAAACAGATTTACGCTGGGCCCCAAAAGACCCTACCCAGTTTGATGCCAAAGTAAAACAGGCATTTGAAAATTATAAAAAATATATCAGCCTGACTGATTACTCGGTGGAGTCGCAAATGCGTTACGCCGACTTCTTGATCAGGGTAAAAGATTTTGCCACCCTGCAAAAAGTAACTACAGATCTTTCTGCATCTGTAAAAAGTAACCTGAGGGTTTACCGTTACTTAGGGATGGCCGCTTTTGAAAATAAAGACTATACCACAGCACAAACTGCATTAACCAAATGGACAACTGAAGCTGATCCAAAACGTTTGCTGCCTGGTGATTATTTATACCTGGGCCGTACTGAAATAGCATTAAAAAAAGACTCATTAGGTATCCGTGATTTAAGGAAAGCAATGACCCTTGATACAAACGAGGTTGATGCCTATGGTGAAATTGCTAAATCTTTATATGCTTCTGGAAAATATGTAGAAGCTGCAGAAGCTTATAAAACATATGGACAAAAATCAAGAAAAGCCACATTACAGGATCATTTTTGGGAAGGATTTAGCTATTACCAAGCTTATAAGGATCAGTATAGTAAATCTTTGACAACTAAAACTGGTAAACCAGACTCTACCTTGCTTGCAAGAGCAGATACTGCTTTTTCTTATGTAGAACGTAAAGCTGCCAATCCTCCTGTATCAGTTATTTATTATCATGCAAATATTAAGGATTTTGAAGATAGTGACAGGAATAATATAAAAGGCCTGGCAAAGCCATTTTTTGAGCAATATGTACAATTGATGGCAGCAAAAACTACCCTTAAAGATGCAGAGAAGGAACAGCTTGGGGTTGCCTATGCTTATTTAGGAAATTATGCTGAGAATAAAGATAAGGATTCAGCTAAAGCCCTGGATTTATATACTAAAGCAAAGGAAATGGACCCAACTAACCCGCAGGTAGTATATTATTTCGCCAAAAAAGGAACTGGAAAAAAAGCGAGTAAATAATTAAAGATATAACATCAAGAGAACTCTTTATTTACAGAATGAAGCTTAAGGCTTGGAAATAAAAGTAAATATTGATTAGTACTCGATTTAGCAAATAAATAAAGAGCCTTAAATGTCTTTGAGATTTAAGGCTCTTTAATAATAATAAACTGAAATAACTAAACCGAAAAAAAATGGGAAATCTTAGAAACCAAGCGTTGTTATTTGGCGCAAAAGAAACTCTTACAAGGGAGCAATTAAAAAAAATTTTAGGCGGCGATCTTACTAGGTATTGTTTGATACCTCCCTGTACACCGTCGGATGATACATGTGGAACTGATTACAAATGTGTGGGATATATTTGTTATGACATAAACGGGCCAATAGGCGGTGTTCGTTCCTACACTTGCATGCCCACCGTGCTCGAGATTTAGCATTAAACCAAAAATCCCTTCGTATTACCGAAGGGATTTTTGGTTTAATGCTCATTCGTACTCGCTCTCACTCGGGCGAAGTTGTGCAATTGCATGAGTATTTATAATAAAAGAAGCCTCTCGGTATCGAGAGGTTTCTTTATTTAGGAGCATCCTAAACAAGTAAAATCCGGATCAGCTTCACAGAGATCTCTGCAAGTATCTAAATCCATAATACAGCCTTCCGTAAATGTTGTTCCATCGGAAGCTTTATACGTGCATGAAGGAGGGTTCCCCCCTAAAACATTTTTCATTTCAGCTCTGCTGAGTTTTTTTAAGTTTTCCATTTTAATAATTTGTTTAGTTTTTGCCGTATCACCCGGCTGATGGCATATATTAAAAAAGTGCATGCTCCTTTATTTGCAAGTGTTTTATTTGCTTTAAATATGTATACATATAAAATAAAGGTTGGCAAAGCTTATTAATACCGCCCGTGCATTCAGAGGCTTATTTAATCTAATATTGAAGGTTTCCGGCACAGAACTATAAGGAAAATTGTACCATAACTGCCTATTGGTTACAGCCTGGTTTAAAGATTTGTTAAGAGAAAACATAGGTATCAGGTATTGTTTTTAAGGTTTAGGAGT
>JABDFZ010000185.1 GCA_013286325.1 Bacteroidota bacterium
ACCATAATGGCTCTTCGTGTATCTTCCCTATTAAGGATGGTGGTGTCCATGTACTCAAAACAGGATCAACAAAAGCTATTGAAACCTACGAAACCATATTAAGAAACCACCCAGACGACCTTGGATCAAAATGGCTGCTTAATATTGCATTTATGACGCTTGGCGGATACCCTAAAAACGTACCCAGTGAATTTTTGATCCCCGGCCTTGACGCGGATACCACTGTTAAGGTAAAACCGTTTACCGATATGGCTGCAGACCTCGGCCTTAATATTAACGGCAAAGCCGGCGGCGTTGTGATTGATGATTTTAATAACGATGGCTACCTTGATATTATAGTAACCGGCTGGGACATAGGCGACCCAATGCATTATTTTCAGAACAATAAGGATGGCACCTTTACCGATCGTACGGAGCAAAGCGGACTTAAAGGGATTACAGGTGGCTTAAACATTGAGCAAACTGATTATAATAATGATGGCAATACCGATCTTTTTATTTTGAGGGGCGCATGGAATACACAGGGTTTTGGAAATCAGCCAAGTTCATTACTACGAAACAATGGCGACGGCACTTTTACAGATGTTACCATACCAAGCGGGCTGCTCTATTTTATGCCAACAAACTCGGCTGTTTGGGCCGACTTTAATAACGACGGATGGCTTGATGTATTTGTTGGCGCTGAAAATTCAAGCAGTATGGATATAGGGGGCACCCACACTTGTGCTTTATATATAAACAACCACGATGGCACGTTTACCAATGTAGCGCAAAAGGCCCATTGTGATATTACATCGTTTGTAAAAGGGGTAACCGCAGCCGATTATAATAATGATGGCTGGCCGGATATATTTATATCAACCATGAGCGGTAAAAGGTATTTGTTAAAAAACAAGGGCAGGTCTGGAATGGGAGTTGATTTTGAGGATGTAAGTAAAGAAGCAGGAATTGATAAAAATACAAGCAGAACATTTACAACCTGGTTTTATGATTATAATAACGATGGCTGGCCAGATATAATGGTGGCTGATTATAGTTTTAGTACAAGTTTGGGGTATTATTCAGCTGCCAAAGCATTAGGTAAACCAGTGCCGGGCGCCGGGAACATATACCTCTACAAAAATAATAAAGACGGTACTTTTACTGATGTAACAAAAGACGCAGGATTGGATAAAGTTGTTTACAGCATGGGCGCTAATTTTGGCGACATTGATAATGATGGTTATCTGGATATGTACTTCGGTACAGGCAATCCTGAATTTAAATCATTGATACCAAATAAAATGTTTAAAAACATGGGCGGAAAAACGTTTGCAGATGTTACCACATCATCGCGCACCGGTAATTTGCAAAAAGGGCACGGTGTTGCATTTGCTGATCTGAGAAATACAGGTATCCAGGATATTTTTATTGAAATGGGCGGGGCATTTAACGGCGATGCTTATACAAGCTCCCTGTATGTTAACCCTGGACAGAATAATAATAACTGGATAAGTTTAAAGCTTGAAGGTGTAAAAGCCAACAAAGCCGCAATAGGCAGCCGCATTAAAGTAACGTTTACCGAAAATGGTGTAAAACGGAGTGTTTATAAAGATGTTAACTCGGGCGGCAGTTTTGGATCATCGCCTTTGCGGCAGGAAATTGGAATAGGGCAGGCAAAATTAATTGACGAGATTGAAATAAAATGGGCAGGCAGCCAAACTGTACAGCGATTTAAAAATATCGCCCCTAACCAGTTTCTGCATTTAACTGAGGGTGATAACAATGTGGAAGTTATTCACCTGAAAAAGCTGGCATTTAAGCATAAACCCGGCGTGCCCGTATGTATGCCAATGGTTGCCAAATTGATTAATTAAGAGCATAATTTTAGTAAAGTTTCCAAAATAATTTCTGCAAAATTATCGCTTCCATAGTTGACTCACCCGGTCTTTGCTTCGCTCGACCACCCTCTCTGCGACAAGTCGCAAAGAGGGAAAAGGGAATAACCTTCCAACCCCTCTTTACCGTTTGCGGTAGAAAGGGTGGTCGAGCGAAGCAAAGACCAGGTGAGTAGATTCGTCAACATGCAATCAACTTGGGTAAATTATTTTGAAAAGTTTACTTAATCAAATAAGTAACTGATTTACTTTATTGAAAATATATGCTATATTTATAGATACATTAAAACAACCAACTCAAAAATGAAAAAGATTTTGTTAATATGCTGTTTATTTATGGGAATAGCAGCAGCAGGCCACGCCCAGAGCGGTACCGATCCGGTTGAAAAGGCAAAAGGATTGCAGAAACAGTTAAAACTTACTGATAAGCAAACTGAAAAAGTAGGCGCTATTTACAAAGAATCTGTAGAGAAATTTGAGAAAATTAAAGTTAAGGAACACGGTAATACTAATAAAATGTTAGTGGCAGTGGGGCCGTTACGTACTGCTACCATAAAGAAAATTAAAGAAGTATTAACCCCTGCCCAGGCTGTTAAGTACGACAAATTGGTAAAAGAAACGAAAAACTCAAGCTTAAATGGTGGCTGGAGTGATGGTTGGAGCTCGGCAGAAAAATAATAAACAGCAAAAATATATAATACAAAAAGCGGCTAATTGCCGCTTTTTGTATTTATAGAGAAATTCAATAGTTATTCCAATACCCCAAACTTGCCTGATTGAAACTCCTGGAAAGCAACCTGCAATTCCTGTGGGGTATTCATCACAAACGGGCCATATTGTGCTATGGGCTCATTAATTGGCTCGCCGCTCAGCAATAAAACAACGCTATTTTCATCGGCGCTGATGTTTATCTCTTCACCTTCGTTTTTAAACAGAATAAAACTATGCTCATCTGCCTGTTGCCCATTAACTGTTACTTTACCGCCTATTACCAACAATATAGAATTATGTGTTATAGGTATACTGGTATGTAATTTACCACCCTTATTTAAACGGATGTCGAACAAGTTAACCGGGGTAAAGGTGCTTGCCGGGCCTTCAGATTCATTAAAATTACCGGCTATTACATTCACAGTTCCGCCATTACCAGGCAATATTACCTTGCCCATTTTATCGGCAGTTATCGGCTGATATTTAGGGCTTGTCAATTTATCTTTTGCAGGCAGGTTTACCCAAAGCTGCACCATTTCGAAAGGACCACCCTTTTTTGAGAAGTTCTCTTCGTGATACTCTTTATGTAATATGCCTGCGCCTGCTGTCATCCATTGCACATCGCCGGGATTAATTACCCCGCTGTTCCCTGTGCTATCGTGATGGGCAACGCTGCCTTTGTAGGCAATGGTAACGGTTTCAAATCCTTTGTGTGGGTGTACGTCAACTCCCCGCAAATGATCAGACGGTCCAAAGTCATATTCAGCATTAAAATCCAGCAACAAAAATGGGCTTACACGATGTTGTGTAAGTTCGGCATTAGGGAAGTAGTTAAAAACCCTGAAGCCATCGCCAACCATACCCGGACGGGCAGGGCGGCTATATATTTTCTCAATCAATTTTTCCATTATGGTCTCCTTTATAATTTATATACAAAGATACCAAAGGAATAGCAGCCGGATACTTAATGTAGGTTAAGAAAGTGATTGGTGACCCGGACTCAAACGGGTAATAACTCAACAGGTCTTCTGGAATGATTAATTTCA
>JABDFZ010000186.1 GCA_013286325.1 Bacteroidota bacterium
AATGGCAAATTTAACTTTTTACAGGGATGTTTGATGGAATAATTATTAGTATGAAAATGAGGTGACTGTGGAGGAATTTAAGCCGGAAGCTTAAGCCATGAAATACCACGGGTTACGATGCGCCAAACTAGCAGCAGGAAAGTTGGAATGGCTGTAGTTAATTACATTTTGAGCTAACAGTAGTCAAATATTTAACTAACCTTCCTGTTTTTTTCGCTTCTTCCACGATAGATACGTAATAAGTTTTCCAAAGAATCGCCGCTGATATCATAGTCATGTATTTTTAGCTTTTCCAGACCGCCGGGATATGCGTAGGTAAAATACTTAATGGTACTTCTGCCTTCTATTTCGCATCTTACTTCCTCAACAAGAATATCTTTCCAACCATAAAACGAAGTTGAAACAGTTTGAACTCCTTTGTTGCTAAGAATGATTTGAGGTGTTCTATTAAGAATGTGCTTAAAGCTGCCATACATATAATATAAACCCACAAGGATGATAGCCACAGCAATGGTATTAGAACTTCTTAAGATAAGGGTGTAAACCGCATAGCCTAAAAAGGCTAAAATAAGTGTTATCTGCAACAGCCCCTTGGTTTTTGAATAATATATTATTGTTTCATCAGGAATTGACAAGTCATCTAAGAAAACATTCTCGGTGATTTGATACATTGGAAAAGTTTTGCTAAAACTATTGAAAACTTATAATAGTAGAAACTATTGAGAAAGATAATGTTAAGAATAGGGAAGAAGAAATCTTAATTATTATTGATCAATATATCTTTAGCCATTATCATTGGCACACTGATATATTTTTTCTCCATGTAGTTGATCACTTTTTCAAGTATATCGCGCGATTGCTGATCCATTCCCTGCACTTCATCTGCAAAAACAGAATTAATGGCGGTATTACGGATCTCTTTGATCTTTTCGGGAACCTGGCGCATGGCAAGTTCTATGCGGCGTTGTTTTAGTTCGAGAATAAAGGCGGTGATGTTTTCGCTGATGATGGTTTCAGCATGGGAGAGTTCTTCGTAGCGTTCCAGCAGGTTCTTTTTGGCGACTTCGTTTAGCGAGTGTACTTCGATGAAGTTGACCGGGAATTTTTCGAGCACCTCTGGGTGTGTGTCATTCGGAACCGCCAGGTCTACAATGGTCTTTCGCCCCTTATCACCATTTAATAGCCCGGCATAAATTTCGGGGGTGATAATAGGTTCGGTTGCCGATGTGCAGGTGATAATTACATCAAAACCCTTATTGTATGTTTTTAAGGCTTCCAGATTAAAGGCTTCTCCGTTTAAATCAGCTGCCAGCTGTTTAGCGTTTGCTACCGTGCGGTTAAAAACCGTAAAGTTGGAGAACTTATGCTTTTGCAGGTATTTTGAAATATTGCGGTTTGTTTCGCCAGCTCCAATTATCAGCACACGGTCGTTGATGCAAAGTTTCAGGTCTTTCAGTTTCCTGTAAGCCAATGAAACTACCGAAATGGATTCTATCGATATGGGTCTCTGCCCTGTATCAACTTCTTTGGCGGTTTTTACAATGCAGTTCATAAACATACGCAAACCGTCGCCGGTAAGGCCTGCTTCTTTGCAGTTTTCGTAAGCTTTACGTAACTGGGGAAGAATTTCTTTTTCGCCAACAATAAGGCTTTCGAGCGAGCAAGAGGTACGAAGCAAATGATTAAGGGCGTCCGTATCTTCATAAATAGAAGCAGCATCAAGAAAGGCGCCGGTTGATACAGGGCAGAGACCCATATCGATAGAATCCATAAATTCTTTAGCAAAAGCTTTGTCAACCACATGCGATGTCAGCATCACAAACTCAACGCGGTTACATGTAGCGAGGTAAAATATCTCAGAGATCCCAAATTGGGCTTTAACCTTATGCAGTTTATCAGTCAGATTTTCCTGGCAAATTACCAATCTTCCCAACTCCTTCAGTTCAATCTGTTTGTGCGTAAAAGCTATTACCTTTAGATACTTCAAAGCTATTTTAAAATTTGACCCAACAAAAGTAACAGGATTAATAAGATGCAGTGTCAATACTTTGTCATACAGTTGTATTTAGAATGTTTATAAATAAAGACTGTTTTTTTGACAATTAAATCGATTTTACCTATAAAAACGTACTTAAATGATGAAAATATTAAAAAAAGTAAGTCTTGTCATCCTCATAATTGGCTATTTAGTAGCCGGAGTCAATCATTTCAGAGTGCCGGTGACATACATCCACATCATTCCGCACTACATTCCCTTCCCAAAACTTGTGAATATACTTGCCGGATTTTCTGAAATATTATTTGGTTTGATGCTTATTTTTAAAAGGACAAGAATTTTTGTGGCCTGGTGTATTATTTTGATGCTGATTGCCTTTATACCGGTACATATTGATATGGTAATTAAAGCTCCGTTTCAATTGGGAAGTTTAATGGTAACTCCGTTTATTGCCTGGGTAAGACTGGTGGTTTTGCAGCCTTTGCTGGTTTTGTGGGCGTGGTGGTATGCGAAGGAAAATAGGTATAGCATTAAATAAATATAGCTTTTCCCCTCTTTCCGAAGGAGAGGGGGTGGCTGGCGCAGCGACGCCGGGGTGAGTCAAACCTCCAACGCATTTGCGTTAATATCGTGGGCATATTTTACTCACCCGGTCGGCGCTTCGCTGGACCTGCCCTCTCTTTGCTGCGCATAAAGAGGGCAAGGAAAATAATGTTTGTTCCATATAAAAGCCGCATTTCACAGAGAGATTGAAGGCAATTTTTAATCACTCAATATCATATCTTTGATATAATTATGATCAAAAAACAAAACTTCAACATCCCCGGCGCTAAAGGCCGCGGAATGCTGATGGACCTAACCTATCGCACGTCAAAGAAAAACGCCCCGCTGGTAATATTTGCGCATGGCTTTAAAGGCTTTAAGGATTGGGGCGCACATAACCTGGTAGCAAATTACTTTGCTGAGCATGGGTTCAGGTTTTTGAAATTTAATTTCTCGCACAATGGCACCACAGCTGACAATCCTACTGATTTTGCCGACCTGATAGCTTTTGCTGATAATACTTTTTCGATAGAATTAGAAGACTTAAAATCGGTTATTGATTTTGCCTGCGGCGGATCGGGGATAGTAGCTGCAAAGGAAGTTTATCTCATAGGGCATAGCATGGGCGGCGGTATGGGTATTATAAAAACTGTTGAAGATCACCGTATTAAAAAACTGGTTACCATGGCTTCTATTTCGGGTTTCCGGAATTTGTGGCCAAAGGAGATTGAAGAACAATGGCGTTTAACAGGTATTACTTACATGATTAATAAACGTACCGGACAGCAGATGCCTTTAAAAGTTAGTTTGCTTGATGACCTGGATAAGCACCCTGCAAGGCTGGATATATTGGCACATGCAGCTAAAATAGAACAGCCCTGGCTTATTGTACATGGCGATATTGATGCCACCGTTCCATTAAGCCATGCTGAGGAATTAAAGGCTGCACAACCAAATGCAAGTTTTTCTGTAGTAGCTGATGGCGACCATACTTTTGGCGCAACACATCCTTATACTGAAAATGTATTGCCTGGTCACCTGCTGGAGTTTTGCAAACAGGCTATAAGTTTTTT
>JABDFZ010000187.1 GCA_013286325.1 Bacteroidota bacterium
GTATGGCAAATTATCCGCGCAAAACAATGAAAGCCTTGTTCCGCAAGTTTTTCAGGAAGGCGTTATCAGCAAGGGCGACTACGAATCGCACCCCACGTTTTCACCAACCGGGGATACCTTGTATTTTATAAAATGCAGCCACGATTTAGCGGTATCAGCTATCTGTGTTTCCTACAAAATAAATAATAAGTGGACTGCTCCTGAAATTGCGTCGTTTTCGGGAAAGTACATGGATGCGGACCCATTTGTTGCCAGAGATGGTAAAACAATATATTTTATGTCAAACCGCCCCCTTAAAGAAGGCGACCCGGTAAAAGATGATACGGATATATGGATGGCAAAGCTAACGGCAACGGGTTGGGGCACTCCCGTTCGCCTGGATGCACCAGTGAACAGCGAGGCCGATGAATATTATCCAACCATTGCTGATAATGGTAATATCTACTTCGGGTCGCCAAGGAAGGGCGGCCTTGGTGGAAGTGACATTTGGCGCTGCCGTTATGAGAATGGTAAATACCTGCCTGCCGAAAATCTTGGTCCTGCAATTAACACACCTGGTAATGATTATGAAGCTTTTATAGCCCCTGATGAATCATATCTTATCTATAATTCAAGTACTACTACTTCGGCGCATCTTGATTTTTATATCAGTTATAACAAAAACGGTGTGTGGACAAAAGCTGTAAAACTCCCAGAGCCATTAAACACTGATGCAATAGAATGGTCGCCAAAGGTAACAAGGGATAAAAAGTGGTTCTATTTTTCGAGCACCCGCAACCGCTGGTTAGCAACGCCTGCCAAAGCTGAAAATATGGAACAATTTAATAAAAGGCTTGAAGGCGTTGGTAACAGCTTGTCGGATATCTACATTGTAGATTTTAAAGCGATTGAGAATTTAAAGAAATAAACGGCTACTTGTCATTCTGAGCGAGAGCGAAGAATCTTCTACCTGGGAAATGAATTCAGGACATGTATGATGCAGACTTGTCAATTGAAGAAGATTCTTCGCGAAGCTCAGAATGACAAATGGATTTTTTTAATTATATCAAATACTGCTCGATAACATCCTCCGGGATCTTTAAGCCGCGACCTGTTTGTATATCAATCATTACATAATCAAAATAGCCATCGCAGCAAATTTTTGCGGTGGCTTTATTGGTTATTTCAAATTTTACCCTGCAGCCTTTATCATTAATGCTTTCAATACCTGTTTTAACGATGAAGTAATCGCCCATGGTTAAAGCGCGTTTATAATCTACATGCGCGGTGCGCACTACCCAACCAAAACCCCGCTCGATAAACTTTTCCATTGCCATGCCATAGCAGCGTTCCATCTGGTCGTAACGGGCGGCAAGCACATAATCAAAATATTTGCTGTTGTGTACATGGTGAAACATATCTATATCATCAGGGCGTACACGGAATTCGGTTTCGAAGGTGGAATAAACAGATGTTTCCATGGCGGTAAAGGTAAGGAATGATGAGCGGATGTGCCAATGTGTAAACCTCAACGGGAACTATTATATCGATATTAAAAAGATAAAATAGCGTTAGTGTTACATTTAAATTATTAAGTTAGCCTGAACAATCACAATCCAAAATGAAGAACCTTACATCACTATTATTACTGTTAAGCCTTTTTGGCTGCATTTCCGCAAAATCGCAGGTAAAATTTAATGGTGATATGGAGCTTTTAAGTGCCGATAAAATCAGGGCTGCCAATTGGACAACTTATTTTCAGCCAGAACAGTTAACTGCCTACCCGGTTAAGGTAGATAGTATAATAAAGCAACAAGGAAAATATTCCTTATCCATTCAAAAAGTGAGTGACGATAGTGGATTTGGAGTAATCGACTTTGTTATCCCTAAAACTTTTAAAGGTGATAAGGTAGAGCTAAAAGGCTATATTAAAACAGAAAATGTAAATACTGGCTATGCCGGGCTGTGGCTGCGGATTGACGGTACTACCGCTTTCGATAACATGCAATCGAGAGGGATAAAGGGGACAACCGACTGGAAGGAATATGTGATTGATTTGCCATACGATTCTACTAAAGCTGTAAACATCCATGCGGGTGCTTTACTGGTTGGTGATGGGAAACTATGGGCAGATAATTTAAGATTATACATAAACGGACAATTAATTGAACAGGTTCCGGTAATTGAACGGAAACTATCGAGGGCAGAAAGAGATACTGCTTTCAATGCAGGTTCAAAAATTGATACCATACATATAAATAAACAACAGATTGTCAATTTAACCGCACTGGGGCAACTCTGGGGATTTTTAAAATATCATCACCCAGAAGTAACCAAGGGGAATTACAACTGGGATTTTGAGCTTTTCAGGATAATGCCCAAGGTTATAAAGGCCAATAATAACGGTGAATTAAGTAATGTGCTCGAGAAATGGGTGGATGGTCTTGGTGTCCCTCCGGTTTGTACTGATTGTGAAGTAAAGGAAGCAAACGAGGTAAAGCTTAAGCCTGATTATGGATTATTGTTTACCAATAAAATATTATCGGCATCACTCACAAAAAAACTTACATACATATTAAATAACCGCAGCACCGGCCCGGGGTATTATATAAGAATGGCGCCTAATGGTAATCCTGCCTTTTTGCATGAATTGTCGTACAGTAAATTTACTTACCCGGATGCCGGTTATCGTCTGCTCTGCCTGTACAGATATTGGAACATGATCAATTATTTTTATCCGTATAAATATTTAGCAGGGGAGGACTGGAATAATGTACTTGCAGATTGTATCCCTAAATTTGTAGTATGCGCCAATGCGCGTGACTATGCTTTAAATACGCTGGCTTTAATAGCCCGTATTCATGATACGCATGCCAATATTTATGGCGGCAGCAAAGCGGTTGCGGATTTTCGTGGAAAGTATGCTGCACCTATCCAGGCTAAATTTATTGAGAATAAACTGGTAGTTACCGGGTATTACGATACTGTTGCTTACCTAAAGCAAATAGTTAAACCAGGAGATATCATCGAGCGTATTAACGGGCAAAAAGTTGATGACCAGGTAAAAAAGTATTTGCCTTATACACCCGCATCAAACTATCCGACGCAGTTGCGTGATTTGCCGCGGATAAACTTGTTAAAAAGCAGTGAAACGAACTTTGTACTTGATGTAGTGCGTGATGGCAAACACCTGGAAGCAAAGATAACAGGAGTACCGGCTGCCAAACTAACTTATAGCATTGACCAGGATCCTAACCCCAAATCGCCGGGATTTTATTTGATAGACAAAAATATAGGATACCTGTTTCCCGGAAAATATCACGACAAAGACCTTCCGGCTATTAAAGAACTTTTTAACAACACCAAAGGCATTATTATAGATATGCGCTGCTACCCCAGCCAGTTTATGCCATTTACATTTGGTCCATATATTAAAACCAATACGGCACCCTTCGTGAAATTTGCAAAAGGCAGCTTAAAACAACCGGGTTTGTTTACCATTTCACAACCTGTAGTTGTAACCCCGGGTAATGAGTATAAAGGAAAGGTGGTGGTTATTGTAAATGCACAATCGCAAAGCCAGGCGGAGTACACTACAATGGCTTTCCAAAGCTCGCCCAATGTGA
>JABDFZ010000188.1 GCA_013286325.1 Bacteroidota bacterium
TATAACCATGGGCCGTAACCTGGGCTTCACAGATGCACCTATGACGGATTATAATTTTTATAACATACACGGGAAATAGAATTGGCGCCAAAAGAGACGCCCCGATAAATCGGGGCGTCTCTACAATGTTTTTATGCGAGGAGATCGGGCCGCCTGTTTTTTGTGCGTTCAACTGCTTGTTCAAAACGCCATTTTTCTACTTCGGGGGTGTTGCCGCTGAGCAGTATATCGGGCACTTTGTGACCATTCCAGTCAGCGGGACGGGTATATACCGGGGCATCCAATAGACCATCCTGGAAAGAATCAGACAAGGCTGAGGTTTCATCAGATAATACACCGGGGATAAGCCTCACCACTGCGTCAACCAAAACTGCGGCAGGTAATTCTCCGCCTGATAATACATAATCACCAATGGAAATCTCGCGGGTTACAAATATATCACGGATACGCTGGTCTATTCCCTTATAATGTCCGCATAATATAATGATGTTCTTTTTTATAGATAGCTGGTTTGCTATGGACTGATTGAGGGTCCCTCCATCAGGCGACATAAAGATCACTTCATCATACTCACGTTCAGCTTTAAGCTTTTCTATACAGTCAGCAAAGGGCTGAATGGTCATCACCATGCCGCTGCCGCCTCCGTAGGGGTAATCATCAACGCTTTTTTGTTTGCTGGTTGAATAATCGCGCAGGTTATGCACAACAATTTCGGAGATACCTTTCTTTTGCGCACGCTGTAATATGGAATGTGCAAAAGGGCTTTCGAGCAAGCCTGGCAAAACGGTGATGATATCAAAACGCATAGGACAAAGATAAATATAATGTGCAGATGGTGGGAATGATGCTTGAGGGCATTGAAGCCCCAGGGAAACTGCGTCATGCCGAATTTATTTCGGCATGACGTTCGCTTTTTAACCTTCTGACTCATTAGGTTATTGGAAAAGCTGCCCATCTGTTAAAAAAACTCCCCCTTCTATTGAAATCATTCCTTAGGGTAAATTCATTAAATTATTATTGATTATCATTTAATTAAGCCCGCATTATGCATTTGAGAAATAGCTTATCAAAAAAGATAGCACTTAGCACTATTGTTATTTGTTGCACAGTTGCTGCGGCATGGTCGCAGGATATTATTAAACCGGGTGCAAAGGCTACGCTTTTGGCGCCGGGTGTTATTTCCACTGCTGCGGGTGAGTTTGCCCCAACTTTTACAGCCGACCGCAAAACAGTATATTTTACCGGCGACCCCACTTTTATCTGTTTTTCAAAATGGGTAAACGGCGCATGGAGCAAACCAGAGGTGACTTCGTTTTCGGGAAAGTGGAAGGATATGGATCCTTTTTTAAGCCCTGATGGTAAGCGATTATTTTACTCATCTTATCGGCCGATAGTGGAAACACCGCAGTCCACACAGCAAAAAGCAGCGCATATCTGGTATGTAGACAAGCTTCCGGGTGATAAATGGTCCGCACCGCACCACCTGGATGCACCGATAAATTTAGATGGCATTAATGATTATGCACCAGCAGTAAGCGCATCCGGAACATTATATTTTTATTCACCGAATCGTGACGCGGCAAACAAAACAACCTATTATTGCAAATGGCTTGGGGATCATTACGATAGCCTCAAGATCATTCCAATTGCGGGTGAAGGAGGTGTGCATGACCCTTATATTTCGCCGGATGAGCGGTTTTTAATTTTTGCCAGTGGTGGCAATCTGTATATCTGCTATCAAAAAGGTGGCACCTGGGGTGAACGGCAGAAACTGGGTCCGCAGGTTAATGATGGCGCAAAGAATAGTTCCCCCTGTGTATCTCCGGATGGTAAAATGTTGTATTACTCGTCAGATCATGCCAACGGGATTTTGATGATCCCTGTGAAAATTCAGTAAAGGTGGTGTATTTTATTTCCATCTCTTATATTGGCCTGCAAATTTCCCAGTGGTGACCAAATGGGTCAATAATATGGCCCAGGCGATAACCGTAATCCTGATCAACTACCGGATAAACTTCAGTTGCTCCTGCGGCAATGGCGCTGGTGGCAAATGCATCTGGATTGGCTACAATCAATCCCATTCGGATAGGGATCGAGGCAGCTTTTTCCGGCGTGGCGTGTTCTGCTTCAGGGGGACCATCGGCTACAAAAAAACGTGCCCCGTTTATAGATAGTTCGGCTACGATTGCGCCATCTGGAGCTTCAACCCGCATCAGTTCAGTGGCATTAAATGCTTTTTTATAAAACTCAACAGCTGCAATACCATTGCTAACCGACAAAGTCGGCCTAATAGCTGTTTCAAAATTATCTGTGTTATTCTCCATAGTTACCCGTCATTAATATATCAGGGTTAATTATTTTTTCGATTGTCCAATGATGACCGAAAGGATCGACAATGCTGCCCTGGCGGTAGCCATAATCATAATCTGTTACCGGCGATGTAATTCTGGCTCCTACAGCTACTGTCTGTGTTACAACTGCGTGTACATCGTCCACCATCAGGCCAACTGCTACCGTTGTGCCATTGTGCGTAGCCGGGCTAAACTTACCAGAATCGGGCCTTTGCTCGTGAATATGAAAAAGTGCATCATCAATGGTAAATCCGGCAACGTGTACTGAGCCGTCATCATTATTTAATCGCCATAATTCAATGGCGTTAAATGCTTTAACATAAAAGCTGATATCAGTTACCCCATTCGGAATTATCAATTCCGGTGCAAAAGTTGTTTTGGTTTTCATTGTCTTATTCTTCTATCTTGATTCTTGTCTCTTGATTCCTGACTCTCTCTTCAATCCCCTTCTTCCAGCATAAAAACCTCTTCGAGCGGCTTGCCGAAAACCCGTGATATTTTTAATGCCAGTACGGTTGAAGGTACATATTTATTACTTTCAATGGTATTGATAGTTTGGCGCGATACCCCTACTGCTTCTGCAAGATCGGCCTGGGTTATATTTTTTATAGCGCGCTCAACGCGGATGTTATTCTTCATAATCATCCTTCCCGGGTTAAAGAGCGGTTAAGCCTGAAAATTACCCACCTGAACCTGATGATAAAAAATACCAAAGGTACCCACATGTTTACGTGAATAATGTCCCAAAAATCCTGATTATGTGTAAATATCAGGGAAATTACAAGGATTATGTAATTGAGATAGACTGCCCACTGCAAAGAATCGAGCCGTAATTGGGAGATCTGCTCATCTTCTATCTTTTCTTTTGAAAACGCAACAATTATTAGCCCAACAAGCATTAATAATGTTGTTGCCATAAAAAACAAGTGATGGGCATTGAAAAGCTCGGGGCCATCAGATGGTTTGGGGTAATCCATCATTTTATGGAAAAGTACAACAGGAATATGCCCCAGGATACAAGCATAGCCGAGATACCGGCACCAGTAAGGAAACAGGAAACGCGTTTTCATGATTTGTAAAGTTTAATTTACCAAATGTAAAATAAACTTTACAAAAGTCAAATAAACTTTACAAAATATTTTAGCAGGTAAAAGATTTTTAAAGAGATGTGTATGTAACTTATCTAATATTTATCAAACCGGCTTACGCGAAGTATTCAGTACACGAAGAATAA
>JABDFZ010000189.1 GCA_013286325.1 Bacteroidota bacterium
GTTAACCATTATTTGTTTAAGCCTGAAACTATCGCCCAACAATACAGCATCTTTATTTCCTTCAAAATTATAATCAAGGCTCAGTTTTTTCTTGGTAGCGCTAAACTCCATGCTTTCTATTACTTCCCTCAATGCAAAATCAGGATTAAACGGATCGTTATTGATCTTAAATTCACTGCTTTCCATTTTCGCAGCGTCAAGTGTGTCGTTAAGGGTACGCAGCAGCATTTCCGACGACATTCTTATAGAGCCCAGCATTTCACCCTGTCTCGTGGTTAATGGTGTTTTACTGAAGATATACAGAAATCCCTGGATAGCAGTAAGAGGGTTACGGATTTCGTGGCTCATGTGCAATAACAGATCCATCTTTTGCTGGGCAATGGCTACTGTCCGTTTATTTTCATCGAGTAGAAGGAGCTCAGACCGGTCAAGCTTAACTATAAATACAATAAGCAGCGTTGCAAATACCAATACAAGAAAAAGCGCTACTAGGTAAAATTTATTCAGCAACACTGTAGTGCTTTGATAGTTTTTAAAGGCCATGCCTTTAAACTCATTTTCAAGGTTAAAGTTTATTTCTTTCCCCTCATTTATAATACGCTCCAATTCATTGCTGATGTGAATATTAAGCGCTATCAATTCTTTTTGAGTGGTAAGCAACTTTAGGTTGTGTTTTTGTAATTGTTGTAATTTTTTAGAATAAGCATTTTTATCCTGGGCTACTATTTTCCTGGTTGTCGAATCAATGATCTTGTTCGTCCGGTTATGGTTGATCTCAACAACACTTGTTGTGGGCGAACCTCCGTTTTTATTCGCAATAGCATCCTTCAATCTTGCTAACAACCCCTTCCTTTTACCCTTAATACTTTTCTTTGTAGTATCCGAATTACTTACAACATTGCCTTTGGTAGTATGCAGGTTTGTATTGATTAAAGCGGCGTTTTTAGCTGCCGATTGATTAAAAGCGGAATAAGCTGTAAGCAGTGAATCAAAACTATGTTTAAGAACATACAGCCTGTCCGACAGTTTTAACTTTTCACTATACATGCTGCGTGCCTTATTATATTGAGCAGAGGTAAGGCTGGCCGAATCCGGGCGTTCTTTAAGTAAAGTGTCTATTTCACTAAAAGCCATCGACAACTTTGCTTTATATGCATTGCTCTTTTTAGTATTAACATTTAACAATGATTCCTGGAAATCATCTTCTGCCTGATGTACTAACAATAAAGCATGCTCTGGTCTCGACTGATCAAGCTCCACATTATGTGCAAGCCTCGAAATATTCTCCAGTTTATTGGTAATGGAATTGCGCACAAAAACCGCTGTTATAGCGAGAATAATAGCAAAAGCGAGGAAAGCAAGGAGTATTTTCCTTGATAAAACTTTAGTGTAAGTTACTTTCATTAAGGCGGATTGGGCTAAAAAGAATTAAAATTTGACCGGCTTCAATAATTAAAAAATCAGGCCGCAAAGGTAGCAATTTATGCCATCAATACCAATGTCAAAATTCTATCTATTGTCTGCCAAGCAGGTGGCTCATAGGGTCTTGAATTATGCCCCCGGGAGGAGAGAATATAAAATGAGTTACCAGTTTATCCATTAAAATTAACGAGGCAATTATAAGCGCTATGCCTGCAACTTCATTAAGCCGGTGTACAAACTTAACCGAAATTTTATCGCGCAGTTTATTTGCGTAAAATGCTTTTGTAGTGTCGAGGCCAAATTGTACCACAAGGATAGTTAAAAACATAATGGAAATTTTTAACGACCTGTTAT
Organism: Bacteroidota bacterium; assembly: GCA_013286325.1. Lineage (GTDB taxonomy): Bacteria > Bacteroidota > Bacteroidia > Sphingobacteriales > Sphingobacteriaceae > Mucilaginibacter. Next base: position 1,777 of record JABDFZ010000189.1, read on the forward strand.
GCACCCCCTGGTGATAAATGGTACTTGCAGTACCTATAACAGTTACCCAGTGAAAAAGGATTGTGGGATTAAAAATGCACATCACAAAACCCTTTAAAAAATACCCTGCACGATCTACTGCCGATGGCGTAACGTTATTATAATTTAGCTCGGCCTTTTTGAAAAGATAATAAATACCGATTGTAAATAAAATGGCGCTGCCAACAATACCAGCAATGGTTTTTGCATGTACCGATATATCAAAATATTGCGAACCAAATAATATTGCGCCTACAAATACAACATCGCTGCATACAACGCCGAGGGCAAGGGCAACACCTGCGTGAAACCCTTTTTCAATACTTGTTTTTATTAAAGCGAAAAAAACAGGGCCGGTTAAAAACGTCAGCACTAATCCAATCCCTATACCCGAAATAACAGCTTCTATCATTAATTTAGGCTTAAGTCCCGTTTAATTTAAAAAATTGCAGCACGAATATGCAATTTTATATAGTAAACAACCAAACTTAAAATTGTGATTTATTAATTTAAAATATAGCAGAATTATAAAAAATAGTTATGTTTAGTGTTTTAAACACACCTTCTGTAGAAACCTAACTAAACAATGGAACAAAAAAATTCAAAAAGTTATGGCTCGGCACTTTACACGCTGATCACCGTATTTTTCTTCTGGGGCTTTTCAGCCGCGTCAAACGGTATTTTTATACCTTTTTGCAAAGCACACTTTAATCTTACTCAATTTGAATCTCAATTAATCGATTATACCTTTTATGGCGGGTATTTTATTGGTTCGTTAGGATTATATTATGCTTCGCAGATCAGCAAGGTCGATATCATGAATAAGCTTGGATACAAAAACGGTATTATAACAGGCCTTGGCATATCGGCACTCGGAGCCCTATTAATGATCCCGGCAATTAACTCTGGTTCATTCGGGTTCATTTTAGGTGCCTTTTTTGTTATTGCATTAGGCTTTTCGTTACAGCAAACAGCAGCAAATCCATTTGTTATTGCACTCGGCAGCCCCGAAACAGGTGCCAACCGTTTAAATTTTGCGGGTGGGGTAAACAACTTCGGTACTTTATTAGGCCCTGTAGCTATAAGTATTATATTATTTGGCAGTGCAAGTAAGGCGCTTCCACCCGAAATGGTTAAGATCACTTCTGTAAACAACGCTTATTTAATATTAGCAGGTTTGTTTATTGCAGTGGCCATTTTCTTTTGGATCTCTAACTTGCCTGTTGTTACCAGCGACGAAAAGGTTGAATCAAGCAAGAAAACCAATCTTCCATTATTTATCATATTCATAGCTTTTTGTTTGGTTTTTGCAGCTAAACCACTTGCTGCCGCTACTGGACTAGCTGAATACTATTTCGTATATACCTCATTGATAATTATCCTCATTACGTTATTTGCCTCATTATCAGCAGCAGGCCGAAGCAATGAAGGATGGGGTGCAATGCACTACCCGCAATTAATTTATGGTATGATAGCTATATTTACTTATGTAGGTGTCGAAGTTACCATACAAAGTAATATGGGTTCATTGCTTAAAACACCCGAATTTGGTGGTTATACTACCGCACAGATTGCACCTTTTATTTCATTGTACTGGGGAAGCTTAATGATAGGCCGCTGGACAGGAGCTATCGGTGCATTTAACCTTTCAAAATCCACAAAAGCCATTTTAACTATTGTTGTTCCTTTTATTGCATTTGGGGTAGTATTATTAGTTAATAAACTGA
>JABDFZ010000190.1 GCA_013286325.1 Bacteroidota bacterium
CATCAAGCGTTAAATGTATCCTCATCGGGAACTGCTTGATAAATCCGGTTTCATTATTGGAAAATATGGCCATTATCAATTGCAGCCATCCAATATATATAGGGAGAAGTAACGCTGCACTCGAAACGTTAACTAACCCAAACATCCATGGAGAGGCTATAAGTGTAAGACTGATAAGATAATTTAAAACTCCGTATACTGCAGTTGGAACGAACGGTTTCATATTTGTTATTTATACTCTTTTATAGTTTTACTTAATAAATACCCCAATTCCGGTATTTGGTTTCAAAGGTATAAATTTTGATTTTATCTGTAAACCATTTCTTTATAATTATTACAAAGTGCGCGATTTTTATAAACGATAGCTAAGACAGTTATTTACTTTTCACAATTTTCGATGCCACAAATGAAAATAAGCCGAGTATAATTGCCGATGTTATACCAATTACTAATCCCATAATAGCCATAGCCAGTCGCGGATGAGTTGCAAACGATGCAGGCATATTAGTAGTCATTTCGTCCATTTGTTTATGATTTACAATATATGTAGAATAAAAAAGCACATGTACAACTGTGATCCAAACGCAATTAACAAGGCCGGTAAAGAGGCCATGTAAAAAATATTTACCTGCACAAGCTTTTGCAATAACCCACGCACAAAAGATAAAAATAACCACCCAAAAAGCAGGTTCAACTTTATCAGGGATCAGCGATACGGTGCCAAAAGCCATTATCAATCCAAAAATTGATAATTGAAAGATTATTTTCCAGTTCATTTGATAAGATTTTTTATATAAATATAAAAAATAATCTGTTTAAACAAACGATTTGGTTGGAAGCCAGAATGATTAATATTTAAATAAAAATGGCGATCATATTACTTACGATCGCCATTTATTCAATAAATTATTTTGTTGATTAGTGCTTTACTTCCTGTAGCTTTATTACAGCTGGTTTTGTCAGGGCTTTTTTGCTGGAAATTATTATAACGCCATTAGCACCCTTATAGCCATACAAAGCGGTTGCACTCTTGTCTCTAAGTACCGATATTGATTCAATATCATTAGGATTAATTGCTGTAAGATCGTTCACTTCCTTTCCATCAAGTATATATAAAGGAGGGTTAGTGGAGGATCCGACTATTTTAACGCCATTGCCTCTTTTATTGGTGTCAGATTTTGAAACAATAGCTGTTATTGTTGCAAGGGTAACCTTTTGCTGATTATTATCACCTGCTTCCGCTATTTTATTTTCCTGTGTATTTGGGCTTTTGTCTTCGGTTAAGGCAAAGTTTATGGGTACTGAATAAGCAACTCTTACAGTCTTGCCATTTTGTGTGCCCGGAATCCATTTTGGCGAAGCGAGCACAACACGCAGGGCTTCTTTATCTATTTCATCTGCAACCCCGCGAACAACCCGCACATCGCTCAATTCCCCATCTCTTTCAACTATAAAGCTAATTATTACCCTTCCCTGTACTCCTTCGTCTCTCATCTTGGCCGGGTACCGCACATTTTTCCCAAGGTACTTCGAAAAAGCACCGATTCCTCCGGGAAACTCCGGTACGCGCTCAACAGAGGTAAAAACAGGCCCTTTGCTCACAGGAGTAGTGTCTTTTAAAACAGGTGGATCTTCACGTACCAGCAAAGGCTTTTCCGGTACTTTTTTCGAAGTTGTAGTTATAACCACATCTTCAGGTTTTTTATCATCAAACGCAGAGTCAACTGTATTTACTGAAGCTGGTTCTAAAAATACCTGCTCTACCTTTTTATTAACAAAATTGATTGTTTTGCTATTATTTACAGTAGCTGATGACAAGATAAGCATCAAAATAAATAACGGAGCCGATAGGCCATATTTAACCAGGGCCATCCTGTTCGATTTGTTTTTTTGAAGCATCATAATACGTTGCTTTAATAGGCTGTGATTAAAAAATGGATTTACCAGTCTGTGGGTTGGCGCGTTAAATGTTTGACTTAACAGCAATAAAGCATAATCACTTTTGTCTGTTCCGGCTTTAAGGGCCTGCCTGTCGGCAATGTATTCGTGGATGTGTTTTATGGAATAACGATAAAGGTAAACCACCGGATTAAACCAGTTGGTGATCATTACCGCTTCAATCAACAAAACATCTGCAGAGTGCCACTGGCGTGCATGCACGTTTTCGTGAGCTGCTATAACATGGTTATCTGCATAATCGCCACCCAACTTTACTTTTTTAAAGAATGAGTACGGCACCGGCGATTCGGGCTGATTGATCACTTTCTTTAAAATAATCATCTGCCAAACAAACCTGAGCCCTAAAACAATTATCCCGGCTAAATAAATAATTGCTAATACCTGGCCAATAGTTACCTGCGTATGCTGAATAGGTTGAAACTGGTAAACAACTAATGGGCTGCTATATATGGTAAGCTGCACCTCGCGTGTTATAAATAAATTCTTTACCCAATCCGATTGTATAAGCGGGATGAAAAACGACAATAACGACGCCGATACCAGGTAAATCCTATTAAGCTGAAAAAACGTTTCCTTACGCAACAGTAAAACATAAAAGCTATAAAATAGCAGCAGGTAAATATTTACCAGCAATAAATAATGCCACCCGGTCATAATTATTTCTCTTTAAGTTTTTCAATCAGTTTCATTATCTCATCGGCCTCTTTCAGGTCTATTTTCTCCTTCTTTACAAAGTACGAGAACATGCGTTTTACCGAATTGTCAAAATATCCGCTCATTAACTTATCGGTAGCAAAATTTTGATACTGCTCCTTGTTTATAATAGGGTGGTACTCATGGCTTTTTCCAAAAGCTATATGCGCGACAAAGCCTTTGGTTTCCAGTATCCGAATAATGGTAGATACCGTGTTGTAAGCCGGTTTAGGTTCAGGCAGTACATCTATTACTTCTTTTACAAACCCCTTTTTCAACTGCCAAAGAACCTGCATTATCTGCTCTTCGGCACGTGTTAATTCTTTAATTTCCATGTCCTTTTAATATTAATCCGGGTAACGCCGGCCTGTATAAGGCAGGCATCTTCTCAGTGGTTATTTTTAGTTTCTTTATTGGTATTGATCTGTAATCTCACCCGGCTTAAAACATTCGTAGTAATGCTTGTAAAAAATAATAAAGTTATATTACTACCTTCATCGTTCAATCAATAATTAAAGCTACAACTAAAATTTTAGTTCTCAAAATTTAATTGCATTTTTATTTTAAACCACATTCTGTATTATATAAATGAATATAACTTTTCACGGCGCCGCCCGTAATGTAACCGGTAGTAAGCATTTACTTCAATTAAACGATGGTACACGCATTTTATTAGATTGCGGAATGTTCCAGGGAATGGGTGAGCACACCGAAGAATTAAATGAGCATTTCGGCTTTAACCCTAAAAAGGTAGATTACCTTATACTATCACACGCCCATATTGATCATTGCGGCTTAATCCCGCGCTTTGTAGCCGAGGGGTTTAACGGGCAAATATTTTGT
>JABDFZ010000191.1 GCA_013286325.1 Bacteroidota bacterium
TCGAAAAAATATAAAATATTTCTATCTGTATCCATCTTTCATGAGCTCATATTTAAAACACCCATAAATATTTCAGGTTATTCATTTATTATTGGATGATCATTCATTTTTAACAAATTTAAAAAATAGATATTTACCACCTGAAAATCAATTTATTAGCACAAAAACATCATGGCATATATTTAGCAGAATAGGGCGCAGAAGGGTGTGTTCGTTATTACTGAAAACAGCATGACGATCATACCTAAAAAGTAAATTAAATAATTAAAATTAAAATCAAAGCCATGTCAATTGTATTAGAAGTTGCTATTATGTTAGCTGTAATTCTTGTTCCGTTAGTACCTGCAAAAAAAGTTGCTTAATTAAATAAGAACATCAACTCAAAAAAATTATTAGGGCGGCCATTATTGGCTGCCCTTTTTTGCTTATCCATTTCCATGTACTTCCCACCCCGACTGCATTTTTTAAAATTTGCGAATTCTTTTTAAATAACTCAACATAAATACTATATTACATTGCTGAATTTCAAATAGTTGTAGGTCATGAGCAAAGCCATCATCGTCTGTAAGAACTGCGCTAATCATTTCACCGGCAATTATTGCAACCAATGCGGCCAGGACGCACATACCGGGCGCATAAACAGCCATTTTTTGATCCACGAGATCCAGCATGGGCTGTTCCATATCGACAAAGGTATATTTTATACCATCAAACAATTGTTTATCCACCCCGGGCATACACTACGGGAATTTATTGAAGGCAAACGTGTGGCACATTTTAAGCCCTTGTCGTTTCTTATTGTTATAGCCGGTCTTTACGCTTTCGTTCATCATTTTTTAAAGGCAGATGTACTGGCTTTTAAATTTACCAACGCCGATGCCCAGTCCCTCCAACCCAAAGTAACCGACTGGATGAACGAACATTTTGCGCTGGTAAGTTTATTGGAAGTACCTTTAATAGGCTTTATAAGCTATCTGTTCTTTAAAAAATACAAGGTCAACTACATGGAAAATTTGGTGATCAGTGCTTATCTCATCGGCCAGCGTATTATTGCCAAATTGGTGCTACTCCCCTTTTTTTACATCCACCTAAATTCAACCGTCAAAGCATTACTTCTCACGCTGGATGACTTCATCATACCTGTATCTCTGTTTATATGGGCCTATAAGCAATATTTTGAAGAGCAATCAGCTATATGGGTCATGCTGAGGTCCTTTTTTACCTATCTGATCAGTTACGCTTTAGTGATCCTGGTTATCTCAGTAGTTTACTCAGTTGTACTCAGCACCTGAGCAGGTGCTTCGCGATCAGCCCTTTAAAATGTCGCATCCATACCCGGCCAAAGCAACTATTTACAGGTATGTTTGTTATCAACCATTAAACAATATTCCCGATGAGAACAGTAGCCAAAATAACCCCGTTCCTGTGGTTTGACCACCAGGCCGAAGAAGCCGTTAATTTTTACGTTTCCATTTTTAAAAATTCAAAGGTCGTAAGCATGTCGCGCTACGGCGAGGCCGGCCCCGGGCCAAAAGGATCGGTAATGTCGGCTGTCTTTCAGCTTGAGGGACAAGAGTTCATCGCTTTGAATGGCGGCCCGGTATTTAACTTCAGCCCGGCTATCTCCTTTTTTGTGAACTGTGAGACCCAGCAGGAAGTTGACGAGTTATGGGAAAAGCTTGGCGAAGGCGGAAAAACCAACCAATGCGGCTGGCTCGACGATAAGTTTGGGCTGACCTGGCAGATAGTACCCACCGTTTTAGGAAAACTACTGAGCAGCCCCGATCCCGAAAAAGCAAAGCGCGTAATGCAGGCCATGATGAAAATGACCAAACTTATTATTGCCGACCTCGAGAATGCATAGCCCCCTAACCCCCTAAAGGGGGAATAAAAGTTCATTGGTTCATTGGTGCTCATTAGTTCATTGGTAATGTATTATTCAATGTTGAAAATGACAGGACAAATGAACCAGTGAACAAATGAACTAATGAACCAATAAACCAGTAAACTAATTTCACTATTTTGCGTTAGTAAGCCAATATCAACTTACTATAATCACCCTTACGCAAATATGGACTGGATACTATTGGGCCAGGTAGTTTACGGCATCATCATCTTCGCCACATGCCTGCATATTATTTACAATACCCCGTCGACAACCAAAACGCTGGCTTATATAATGGTTGCCATATTTTTGCCGGTGCTGGGTATGATCCTCTACTTTTTAGTGGGCGCCAACTACCGCAAAAACAAGCTCTACAGCAAAAAAATAGTGTCGGATAACCGGATGCTGAGCAATATCCGTAAGCAGATCGCCCTCGAATCCGAAAAGGCCTGGAACAGTGGCGAACCAGAGGTACAAAAACATAAAAAGCTTGCCCGTTTCCTGCTCAATGATAGCATGAGCCCCTTATCGGGAAATAACAAGGTTAAACTGTTGATCAACGGGGAAGAGAAATTTGCGGAGGTGATCCGCGAAATGAAGAATGCCAAACATCACATCCACATTGAGTACTATATTTTTGAAGATGATGAGATAGGCAATCAGCTAAAGGATATCATGATACAAAAAGTACAGGAAGGCGTACAGGTGCGTTTTATTTATGATGACTTTGGCAGCCGCTCTATCCGCAAAAGACTGGTGCCTGAGCTGACCGCAGGCGGCGTACAGGCCTTCCCTTTCTACAAGATCTATTTTATGGCCATGGCCAACCGGCTTAATTACCGTAACCACCGCAAGATCATTGTTATTGATGGTCGCATAGGTTTTACCGGTGGCATTAATGTAAGCGACCGCTATATCAACAACAAACCCCATCAGTTATACTGGCGCGACACGCATGTAAAAATCATCGGTCCGGGAGCCTATTATTTACAATACCTTTTCGTGTGCGACTGGAACTTTTGCGCCGATGCACACCTGCAACCCAGTGAAGATCTTTTTAATACAAAATGGGATAAAAACAACGGAGACGCTATTGTGCAGATCGCGGCAAGCGGCCCCGATTCGGATACGCCCACCATTATGTTCTCGCTGATGCAGGTATTCGGCATAGCCGAAGAAGAGATACTGATCACCACACCGTATTTTATCCCTGGAGAGAACATACTGGACGCCTTACAGGTTGCCGCCATAAGCGGGGTAAAGGTAAAAATACTGGTACCGGGCAAGTCTGATTCGGCGGTGGTTGATTATGCCGCCAGATCATATTACCAGGAGCTTTTGGCCGTTGGGGTGGAGATCTATCAGTACCAAAAAGGGTTTGTACATGCCAAGACAATTGTTTCCGACGGACAGCTGGCCATTATAGGCACCGCCAATATGGATCACCGGAGCTTTGAGCTCAACTTTGAAGTAACCGGAATGATCTATGATACCCATACCGCCAAACAGCTACGCGATGCCTTTTATGATGACCTGAAGCACGCAGTAAAGATCAGCGCCAATAAATGGGATAAACGAC
>JABDFZ010000192.1 GCA_013286325.1 Bacteroidota bacterium
TTTATCATATTTTCAGTAATAAAAAGTGTTAATAACCTTGAATTTAAAATCTGTAGAATGTTTGTCAATTCATAGTTATTTAGATATTTGTAAAGTCCGGATTCAATTCTGCTCTCTAAATCCGTAAAATCGCTAATTATTAAATTTACCTGCCATTATGAATTTTGATCAGTATAAAATTGACGAATTAAATCACGCCGCCCTACCCGAACATAAACGCAGACTTGACTTTGTAAGTACTGACATTCAGGATTTTGATGCTGTAATTAAAAAGCTACAGGCTTTTAATGTAGCCATACCAAGCTGGGCACTGGGTACGGGTGGTACACGTTTTGGAAGATTCTCCGGTGGTGGCGAACCACGAAACTTGGAAGAAAAGATAACCGATATTGGCCTTATCAATGCCCTTAATAAATCAAGCAACTCTATTTCATTACATATTCCCTGGGATATTCCCGAAAATGCCTCGGCTATAAAAGCATTGGCGGCCCAGCTGGGCTTGCATTTTGATGCTGTTAACTCCAATACATTCCAGGATCAGGCCAACCAAAAATTGAGCTATAAATATGGTTCATTACATCATGTTGATAAAGCAGTGCGAAGGCAGGCTATTGAGCATAATATTGAAGTAATTAAATATGGCGTTCAGTTAAATTCCAAAGCTTTATCGGTTTGGCTGTCCGATGGATCAAACTTTCCGGGGCAATTAAATTTTCGCAAGGCATTTCAAAATACGCTGGAAAGCTTGCAGGAAATTTACAGCGCACTCCCTGACGATTGGAAAGTATGGATTGAATACAAACCTTTCGAGCCAAACTTTTACTCAACTACTATTGGCGATTGGGGGCAATCTCTCCTTTTAGCTAATAAACTGGGTAATAAAGCTGCTACTCTTGTCGATCTCGGCCATCATTTACCTAATACAAATATTGAGCAAATAGTTTCTTTATTGCTGATGGAGGGTAAACTTGCAGGCTTCCATTTTAACGATTCAAAATATGGTGATGATGACCTTACCGTAGGCAGCATTAATCCATATCAGTTGTTCCTGATATTTAATGAGTTGGTTGAGGGTATGGATGCACGGGACATGAATCATGCAACTGATATTGGCTGGATGATAGATGCGTCACACAATGTAAAAGATCCTATCGAAGATCTTTTACAATCTGTACAGGCAATAAAAATAGCTTATGCCCAGGCTTTAATTGTTGACAAAATAGCATTAGCTGCTGCCCAGCAAAATAATGATGTAACCCTTGCACAGGAAATATTGCAACAAGCCTATCGTACCGATGTACGTCCGCTTGTTGCCGAAGCAAGCCTGCTTTCGGGCGGCGCGTTAAACCCTGTTGATGCATTCAGGAAACTAAAAGTGAGGGATGCGCTTGTAAAAGAACGCGGATCAAAAACAGTAGCCACTGGGTTGTAATTATTTATCACTATGGCAGCCAAACCTGTAATTGTTGTATTTGATGTTGGAAAAACCAATAAAAAGCTATTTTTATTTGATGAAGATTACCGGATAGTTTTTGAAAAATCGGCACGCTTTATTGAAACAACAGATGAGGATGGTTTCCCATGCGAAAATCTGGAAAGCTTGCGCCTGTCAGTTTTTGATTCACTTACTGAAGCCTTCCGTTTAAGGGAGTTTGATATAAAAGCTGTAAACTTTTCATCATATGGGGCGAGTTTTGTTTATGTTGGTGCAGATGGCAAATCTGTAGCCCCATTATATAATTATCTTAAACCATACCCCGAAGAATTAAGCCAGGCATTCTATTCAAAACATGGCGGAGAGGAACAATTCAGCATCCAGACAGCGTCACCGGTTTTGGGTAGCTTAAACTCAGGTTTACAGTTGTACAGGCTAAAAAATGAAAAGCCCGAAATATTTAAACAGGTTAAATATGCCTTGCACCTGCCACAATACCTTAGCTTTTTGCTAACCGGTGATTACTATGCCGACCTTACCAGCATTGGCTGCCATACCGCTATGTGGAATTTTGAGAAGAACAAATACCATGAATGGATAGAAAGTGAGGGGGTTGCGCAGAAACTCCCCCAAATAATCCCGGCAAATAAAGTTTTTTCACCACTATTTCCCGGAACCAGCTATAATGTAGGTACCGGCTTGCATGATAGCTCTGCTGCACTTATTCCCTATCTGGTAAATTTTAACGAGCCTTTTATTTTAATATCTACAGGCACCTGGTGTATCAGCCTAAATCCGTTTAATCAGTTCCCATTAACAGTTGATGAGCTTAAAAAGGATTGCCTTAGTTATTTACAATACAAAGGAAAGTCAGTAAAGGCCTCAAGGTTATTTTCGGGCCATGAATATGAAGAACAGGTAAAACGCATTGCAGAACATTTTAATGTTGATGCCATTAAATACAGGAATATCGCCTACAAACCAGAGATAATCAGCAGATTAAAGAAAAATCATTCTCAGGTTTCTTACGAAGATAACTTTAAAAAAGAATCTGTATTTGGCATCAGAAATCTTAACGATTTTAAGGATGATACAGAAGCCTATCATCAGCTAATGCTCGATTTAATTAATCTTCAAGTGGCGTCAACCCAATTAATATTGAAAGGCACCCGGGTAAAAAGGATCTTTGTAGATGGCGGGTTTAGTAAAAACAGCGTATTTATGCACCTGCTTGCAGTTAAATTTAAAGACTTAGAAGTATTTGCAGCATCAATGGCACAGGCATCGGCGGTTGGGGCGGCTTTAACTATTCACAAGGCATGGAACACTAAGCCAGTTCCTAATGATATTATTCAACTAAAATATTATTCCGCAGGGCAAACCGACATTTGATTTTTTAATGCTATTGATCTAATTCCCAGAAAGCAATCTGTATATTTCTCTCTGCGCTTCTATAGCTGGTTCTCCAACAGCAACCGGTATATTTTTCAGCTCCGCATTAAGGGTTACAGCCTGTACATTATCCTGTAGTTGCAGATCGATCATTTGCAGCAAGGTTTCCTTGATATCCTCGTCATAAACCGGAAAGCAAACCTCTATACGGTGATAAATATTCCTGTTCATCCAGTCGGCCGAACCGAGGAATACTTCTTTATTGCCGTTATTATTAAATATAAAAACACGACCATGCTCAAGATAACGGTCAACAATGCGTCGTACGGTAATATTTTCACTCATCCCTTTAACACCGGGTATCAAGCAGCAGATACTCCGGATTATCAACGAAATTTTAACCCCTGCTTGCGATGCTTCATATAATTTATTGATCAGCACCCGCTCTTCAAGATTGTTCATCTTTAAAATGATACCGGCCTCAATGCCTTGTTTAGCGTTTTCAATTTCGCGGTCAATCAGCTCAATAAACCTGCTTTGCAGGTTAAACCCGGCAACCAGCAAATGTTTAAACTCAATCTGTTTTTCGAGCGATGGTTTTTCGCGTTTACTCAAAAACATAAACAACA
>JABDFZ010000193.1:0-1796 GCA_013286325.1 Bacteroidota bacterium
GCTGCCCTTTATTTACTGGTTGTCCTTCGCTGATAAGTCCGATAACTGAAACTTTGCCTGCCCGTGTTGCGCTTATAATAAACTGGTTTTTCCAACTATCAACATAAATTATTATTGCATTTAAATTAGTGATGAATGGCGCCCTGCAGTTATTACATGGAGAAGTTACATTTTGATAATTAACAGGTTCTTTATGAAAGATGTCCCTGAACTGGCTTTCAATCAATTTCATTTGTGCTAATTGATCGTTATCAGGTCCGGCGATATTGGCAGTTATGCTGCTTTTGAGTTTCTTTAATTCTCCAGAGAGTTGCAACACATCATCATGACTAACCGGAGCCTCAATAAAGGCTAAGGGCTCATCTTTAGTTACAAGTTGGTTATTATTAACCAACAGCCTTATCAGCCTGCCATCGGTATTTGCAGTTATTGGTTTTGAAGAACCCGATGCATAAATTACCATGCGGGTTTTTATCAGGTCAGGGTAATGGATCATAAATGAGAGGAAACCCAATATCAGCAGCACTATGATAAATAAGCTGATACCCCATTTTATTATCCATGCCGGCGGCCTGGTAATAATATCCTGCGTTTCCTCGCTGTGCAGCTGCTGATTATTTTCCTCCATAACTATAATCCGAATTCCAGTTGGTTCTTAATTAAATTATAATATTCACCTTTTTGCAATGTAAGGGCGTGGTGTGTTCCCTGTTCAATAACCCTCCCTTTGTGCAATACAACAATATTGTCTGCATTTTTAACTGTACTTAACCTATGGGCCACAATCACAACCGTTTTTCCTTTTAAAAACTCGTTCAGGTTTTCAACTATCACTTTCTCATTATTGGCATCCAGGGCATTGGTAGCTTCGTCAAAGAATATATACTCGGGGTTCTTATAAACGGCACGGGCAATTAAAATCCTTTGTTTTTGTCCCTGGCTTAATCCACCACCGCCTGCACCAATTCTTGAATTTAATCCATACGGTAATGACTCGATTACATCCTGTATGTTGGCTATTCTTATAGCTGCATTTAATTTTTCGGGATCGGGCTCTTCCTCACTTATGGAGATGTTGTTGGCAATGGTATCGGTAAACAAATAACCATCCTGCATTACTATGCTGCATTGATCGCGCCATAAGCGGTGGCGTATATCATTTATCCTTTCGCTTCCAACACGGATCTCACCATGTTCAGGCAAGTAAAATCGGAGCAATAACTTCAAAATGGTTGTTTTACCACTCCCGCTCATACCCACAATGGCAGTGGTCTTTCCCTGCGGGATAACAAGGTTGATGTTATGTAATACGGCTTCATTACCTGCACCCGGGTACCTGAATGTGAGATCGTTTATGGTTATGCTCTTATCCTGGGGCAGGTTATTAATGTACATTTTACCTTCGGGTTCTTCATCTTCCAACTCATGGATCTCATTTAAGCGTTCTATACTTATTTTGGCATCCTGGTAGCCTTTTATAAAACTCAGAAATTGTTCAACCGGGCCATTAAGCTGGCCTATAATGTATTGAATGGCAACCATAGCGCCCAACGTTAAATGACCATCGATAACGGCTTTTGCACTTAAATAGGTTATAAAAATATTTTTGCCCTGGTTTATAAATACAGCTCCGGCCTGTTGATACTGGTTTAAAGCCAATGATTTTATATTAAAGCGAAAGAGTCGTGCCTGTATATGTTCCCACGACCAGCGTTTTTGGATTTCAGAATTATTTAGTTTGATCTCCTGCATCCCGAAAACCAGTTCAATTATATTATCCTGATTTTTGGAGTTGT
>JABDFZ010000193.1:1806-3442 GCA_013286325.1 Bacteroidota bacterium
TTTATAATCCAGCTCTCGCCGCTTTTTCAGGAAAACCATTATCCAACTGATATATAAAACTGTGGATACCAAAAAGACAAAAAAGATGAGCGAATTATAGACAGCTATCACAATAGCAAAAACCAGGAAATTTAGTGTGGAGAATACAATGCTTAAAGTAGACCCGGTTAAAAAAGATTCTATCCTTTTTTCATCGCTGATCCGTTGCATAATGTCGCCCGCAGTTTTTGTATCGAAAAAACTCATGGGCAACTTCATTAATTTTACAAGCAGATCGGTAAGTATGGAAAGATTTACCCTGGTACTGATATGCAGCATGATCCACGATTTAATGAAATCCATACTGGTGCTGCCAATAAATATCATTACCTGCGCTATCAGGATGAGCTGAATAAAACTAAGGTTATGATTATTTATACCGAGATCGACTATAGATTGTGTTAAAAACGGAGCTATCAGCTGTAAAATGGTGCCCATAGCCAGTGCCAAAACCATTTGAATAAGCAATTGGCGGTAATTGAACAGGTACCTGGTTATAAACGACCAGCTGAGTTTGCTTGTTTTTTCCTCCTCCAATTCATAAAAGCGGGGTGTAGTATTTATAAACAAAGCAACACCATCATTATATTCGGCAGAAGCCATCCAACTATTTATAAACTCTTTTTCGGTGAGCTTTATTGGTCCTACTGCCGGATCGGCTATATAAAAAATCTCTTTTTTAATATGATAAAGGATCACGAAATGATTTTGGCGCCAGTGTAAAATACAAGGCAGGTCAAGCTCCTTTAGCTGTGCTATTTCTGCTTTAAAGCCAATGGCGTGAAGTCCCAATTTCTCCGCAGCCTGGCTCATATCCAAAAAAGTAACACCACCCTTTGTTATCTGGCAAAGCGACCTTAATTTCCTGATGCTGAAAGAGCGGCCAAAATATTTCGTTATCATTCGCAAACAGGTTGGCCCGCAATCAACCTGGTCCTGTTGTTTATAAAATGGGAATGTTTTCAAATTGATAGCGATTTATAGTAATTGTCACAGTTACCGGCAAAATCTGTGAGGCTTATTATTATATATGATACAGGTTTATTATGCCACAATATAGTAAAGAAAATAATTGCAATGAAAATTAACTTTCACGAAATTTAAGCTTTATAATAATTTTCACTAATCAAAACCCAGGGCCATCTTCAGTTTAAACTTAAATACCTGCCATTTATATTTAAAGTACGACTGATGCTGCCATTTATACCGGTAATAAAACTCGGGGAATTTTGTTAGTTTTTTGTTCTGTTCTTTGTTAAGCGTTTTAAGGGATGTGCTGCCCAGGTGTGTAACAAAGGATGACGAGATCAGACAGTTTTTAACGTTATGTTTAATTATAGTTTGGCAGTAATCATCATCAAAATACCAGAAAATAAGGTGTTCATCAAGCAGGCCTATGATGTCGAAAATCTCTCTTTTCACAAAAATACACCATGGGCTTAATACATCCATATAGCCCTCCAATGGAGGCTGGTACTTTGGCAAGCCTTCGCTTTGATGAAAAATATCATCGTAAGTGGATGCACTTAAAAGTGACGGATCTTTATCCATTTCTTTGATGATTTCACTTGCCCAATGCTCGTGAAAAATAAGATCG
>JABDFZ010000194.1 GCA_013286325.1 Bacteroidota bacterium
GATGACTATAATAAACCAATTACCGAGCAATTCTGTAAGGCCGGGTTTTAATTCAGTAACGTACCCGAAGCCAAAAAAAATGATCGTTCCTGATAAACAAACCTGTCCGGTCTGGAAATATTAATTTCAGCGGGATCAATAAGCCTAACACTACGATTAACAAATAAATAATAGAAAATACAATGAACCCGATGCCGTTATTTACGTTAAGGTACAGGGCTTGTATAATATGCCTTGGCTTAAAAGAGCGTGTAGCCTGCAAAACTTTTTTATTGGCAACTAAAGGTTGTAATACTTCCTCAGGCGCACCTAATTTTTCAAGCGCATCTATTAAGAGTTCAATCTCATTTTGGGCTTGTGCGCCGCGTGTAGCTTCATAAATATGACTGTTTATTTCCATCATAATTTCCAGCTGATCTGCCGGGGCCAGTATACTGATCGTCCGTTCTACCCGTTTCAGGTAATCATCGTATATTTTTTGAGCTGATGTGTTTGTAAAAGTTATTCTTTTCATTTTTCTAATTTTTGAATGGCTGACCCTAAATTTTCCCAGATATTTTTCATTTCAGCTAGTGTTGAGCGGCCTTCATTGCTAAGTGTATAGTACTTGCGTGGAATACCTGTTTCCTGCTCTACCCATTTTGAATTTACCAACCCTTCACTCTTTAACCGGTTTAGTAGCGGGTATAAAGTGCCTTCCGCAACTTCCATTGCGGTATGGCTTTTTATCTCCTGTACCAGTTCATACCCGTAATACTCCTTTTCATTTAGAATGATCAGGATGATATAAGATAAGGTGCCTTTCTTCACCTGGGAAAACCAGTTCTGCACAAATTCATCATTCATGGCACAAATATAATACATTGTATTACTATGTACAAGTATTTTACTATGTTTTTTTAATAGGGTTTATTTATCTGGACAAACCTGAATGAATTGATGGATATTTTAGTTGCCCAGATGGCTTACGCTTAAAGATTGATGAGTCTTTTGATCAACTGTAATACAGGCATGTGCTCCTGTTCTGTATTTTCATTCCATAAAATAGTCGATTGAACTTTTTGAGGGATATTATCCAATTCAATGTATTTTATTGCAAGGTTCTGGCCTGATAAAGAACCTTTAGGCTCAATGGTAATTCCCAGCCCTGCTTCAACTAATCTTAATGCTGAGCTTACCGACGAGGTATGATGAACCACATTCGGAAAAAAACCTGCATCGAGACAGATAGACTCTACAGTATAAACATAATCGCTTCCCTCAATTTCGTGTGGCAAAATAAAATTCTCATTCGCAAATGCAGAGAGATTTGTAGGCTTCTCCTTCAATAAATGATGATTTTCCGGCAAAACAATAACAAAAACATCTTCAAAAAACACCTTACTTTTCAGGTTTTCAGGGACAATCGGGTTGGTTGCAAAACTAATATCAAGCTTTTGCTCTGCGAGATCCCTGTATTGCTCATTATTGTTCAGCTCCCGTAATACCGTTTTTACATCAGGAAATTCCGCACGTATTTCTTTAATTATCCGGGGTAAAATAGTTTGTACAATGGAGTGTACGTAACCTATTCTTATTTCGCCAGCTTCGCCCTTGTGTATTTGCCTGGTCCTGTTAATGGCGTAATTTAACTGATCAAGGGTTTGTTGAGCAGCTTGTTTAAAATAAACCCCTGCCTTGGTTAGGGACACATTCCGCTTGTTTCTTTTAAACAATTCGGCGCCAATAGATTGCTCCAGTTGTTTGATCTGCCTGCTTAATGCAGGTTGTGCCATAAAAACCTGCTCCGAAGCTTTCGTAAAATGGAGTGTATCGGCCAGTTTGATGAAATTCTTGAGCGTTTGGGTATCCATTTATGTAATATTTGTTATTAATAGATGCAAATTAAGTATTTTCTATTACTAATTACATGCACTTTCTTTGTAATTCTAGAAAGTCATTAATATGGATAATATCAGACAAAGCCTACTATTTGCCGAACAGAAAACAATAGAATTATTTAATACTGTTGAAGCATTAGGACTGATCGTTCCCGGAAAGTACGAAAGCCAGCTTAATGATGAAGTAGTGGAACTTGCCCGGGATGCTTTTGGGATAAAAGAATTCTGGCATAAGAAAATTGTGCGTGCAGGTGTCAATACAATGCAGCCCTATGGTGGTAATCCGCCTGATGTGGTTATCCAGGATGATGATATGGTGATCCTTGACTTCGGTATTGTATTCAATGGCTACGAAGCCGATGTAGCAAGATCCTATGTAATCGGAGATTCTCCATTAAAATTAAAACTAAAAATGGATGTAGAAGCTGCCTGGCAGGAAGCCAATGCCTGGTATGCTACACACAACAGCTTAACGGGCGCTGCATTTTATAAGTATGTAAGAGATCTTGCGGCACGTTTTGGTTATTCATACGGCGGCGAGATAGCCGGTCATATTGTGGGGCCATTCCCGCATGAGCAATTGGGGGAGGGTAATCTGGGCCTTGATATTCATCCGGATAATCATCAGGATATGTTCCTGAAAGACCCTCATGGAAACGACAGGCACTGGATCCTGGAAATACATTTTATTGATAAGCTAAACAACATTGGCTGTTTCACCGAGCAATTGCTTAACTGATTACTCAGGTTTTAGTTTCTATTGATTTTGCCCTGTCGTTTAACAATGTTTCCAGTTTTTTCAACTTGTTACCCCAGAATGCATCATAATAGGCTAACCATTTATGTAGTTCATTAAAGCCATCCTGTTTCAGGATACAATGCCGTTCTCTGCCAATATCCTGTATAGAAATGAAACCTGCATTGTAAAGCACTTTAATATGTTTGGAAACTGCCGGCCTGCTCATATCAAAATTGTCGGCCAGCGAATTTATGGTCAAACTATCTTTCGAAAGCAGGTGTAATATTTGTCTACGGCTCGGGTCGGCAATCACCTGGAATGCGTCAAGCCTCTGTTGTTCCATTTGTTTTTTCGTTTAACAATTGCAGAATTTTTTGAATATGCCTCAACCAGCCTTCTTCCATTGATTGCAGCATTGCAAGGAAGTTTGAACCTTCAAATCCACGATGCATCAATAGCAGTTCGGTGCCACCATCTTTCTCGCTTAAGGTCCAGTTTACTACAGAGCTGGTTAATGTTCCATCGCCTGGTCCGAATTTCCACGAGTAAGAAAGCTTTTTAAAAGGAACTACCTCCAAAACCTTACAATAAAAAACTCCGTCGAAATCCATCTCAGGCATAGCGTATGACCTGAATTCAAATTCATGCCCTACAACGGGCAGAAAATTATTTTTCATCAACCATTGTGAAATCAATTCCGGATTGGTCAGGTATTCCCAAACTACTTCTGCTGGGTGAGGATAAAATAATTCGTGCTTAATAGCCTTCGCCATAATTCGTAACCTTAAAGTTACACAAATGTAT
>JABDFZ010000195.1 GCA_013286325.1 Bacteroidota bacterium
TGCTAAACAACCAGTTCATAATATATGGCCATTAAATTAGTAGTATTTGATATAGCAGGCACAACTGTTAAGGATGATCACGATGTAAGTAAAGCTTTCCAGGCGGCATTAAAAAAATCGAATTATGAAGTTCCATTGGAACTTATTAACCCTTTAATGGGCTATGAAAAAAACCTTGCGATTAAGCAAATTCTCCGCCTGCACGAACATAATGATGCCAAAATCACTACTGAACTGGTAACTAAAATTCATAAAGAATTTGTGTCTCAAATGATTGAACACTATAAAACTGCGCCGGGCATTGAGCCTTTACCAAATGTGGAAGAAACATTTGCAGCATTACGGACGCAGGGTATACAAGTGGGAATAAACACCGGCTTCTCCCGGGACATTGCCGATACCATTGTTAACCGCTTGCAATGGTTTGAAAGGGGTTAATAGATCATGTTATAGGTTCGGACGAAGTTGAGCTTGGCCGCCCTCACCCTTATATGATCCAGAAAATGATGTTGGACGGCGGCATTGAAAGGCCGGCAGAAGTTGCAAAGGTGGGTGATACAGAGGTTGATGTTCGTGAAGGGCAGAATGCCGGGTGTAAATATGTAATAGGTGTTACTACAGGTGTCTTTACCCGCGAAGAATTGGAAGCTTATAATCCTACCCACATCATCGATGACATTGCACAGGTAATTGACATTGTAAGAGGATAGTTATGAAGATTATGGAAAGTCTGCGTGCCCGGGTTGCCAAATGGCCCTACCCGCTTATATCCATATTGGCAGCAATTTGCGCTTTTGGCACTTATACTTCCATGTATGCTTTTCGTAAAGGCTTTGCCGCAGGCACTTTTACCGGAGAACAGTATTTTCATGTAGATTATAAGGTATGGCTGGTTATAGCACAGGTTATTGGCTATACCTTAAGCAAGTTTTACGGTATAAAATTCATTGCCGAACTAAAACCTGGCCAGCGCGCTAAAAGCATTTTTGTTTTAATAGGTGTTGCATGGCTTGCTCTATTGCTATTCGCTATTATTCCGGCTCCATACAATATTATTTGCCTTTTTATCAACGGGTTTCCTCTTGGTATGATATGGGGGTTGGTTTTTAGCTATTTAGAGGGCAGGAAATCTACAGAATTCATGGCTGCCGTTTTATCTATCAGCCTTATTTTTGCTTCGGGTTTTGTAAAAACTATAGCCCGAACCATACACAGCACACTTCATATAAGCGAATACACTATGCCTTTTATTACCGGCGCATTGTTTGTACTTCCTTTAATATTCTTTGTTTTTTGCCTCGAACTAATGCCCCCGCCAACCGAAGAAGATATTAGTCTGCGTACAAAACGCAGCCCCATGAATGCAACAGAACGCAAGTTATTTTTAAAGCGTTTTTTGCCAGGCATTATTCTTACGCTTGTTATTTATGTGCTACTTACCATAATGCGCGATATCCGCGATAATTTTGAAGTGGAGATATGGGCCAGCCTGGGGAATAAAGATAACACCATTTACGCTAAGATAGATACTATTATTTCTGTTATCGTATTGGTAGCCATGAGTCTGCTGATCCTTGTTAAAAAGAACCTGAGAGCCTTTAGCATAATCCATTTAATGATCATAAGCGGTTGTGTATTGATAGCCGCAGGCACTGTATTATTTGAATTTAAAATTATTGGCCCGATGGAGTGGATGACAGTAGCCGGATTGGGCCTTTATCTGGGATATGTCCCTTATAATGCCATTTTCTTTGAGCGAATGATAGCGTCCTTTCATTACCGCAGTAATGTGGGTTTCCTTATCTATGTTTCAGATTCTATGGGTTATTTGGGCAGTGTAACTATATTACTGGTTAAAGAACTCGGTCGACCGTCTATCAGTTGGGCAACATTTTTTAAAGAAGGTGTTTTAATTGTTGGCGTAGTGGGTGGTGTATGCGCAGTATTGTCGCTCATCTATTTTTTACAAAGAGCCCGCAAAGGCAATAAAAGTGAAGAACCACAAGGCGAACTAACGATACAAATTGTATGAAACAAACATCTTCAACAAACTCCCCCTTCAGGGGGTCGGGGGGCTCTGCAATAATAATAGGCGCGGGTATTGTGGGTTTAGCCACTGCCCGTGCGCTTGCTTTACGTGGTTATAAAATAACTGTAATTGAACGTAACGAACGTGCAGTTGGCGCTTCTATTCGTAATTTCGGAATGATATGGCCCATAGGGCAGGCAACAGGCCCTTTATTCGAAAGGGCTATGTTATCACGCAGTATCTGGAAAGAAATTTGTATAGAAGCCAGTATCTGGCACGATGAAGTCGGCTCTCTTCACCTTGCTTATCATGATGATGAACTGCAGGTAATTAGTGAATATACCGAAGCCAATAAACAATACCGCGATTGCAGTGTCCTCACACCTGCGCAGGCGTTACAAAAATCACCAGCCATAAATCCGGATGGGTTAAAGGGCGCTTTATTCAGCGGAGAAGAAATGATCATTGAATCGAGAGTTGCCATTGGGCAGGTTGCAAAATTCCTCGCCGAAAAATATGGTGTGGAATTTTTATGGAACACTGCTATCAGCCAGGTAAATCATCCAAAAGTTATGTCGGGCAACCGTAGCTGGGAAGCCGATGAAGTTTTTGTTTGCAGCGGAGCTGATTTTGAAACACTCTATCCTGAATTATTTTTAGAAACACAGATCACCAAATGCAAACTGCAAATGATGCGGTTGGTTACTCAACCTGATAACTGGCGTATCGGCCCGTCGTTATGCGGCGGTCTGTCTATGATCCATTATCCCGGTTTTCAGGCAGCAGCTTCCTTACCTGCATTACGTAAACGTTATGAAGAGCAATATGCCGAATATATTAAATGGGGCATCCATGTTATGGTGTCGCAAAATGGGAGCGGTGAGTTAACCATTGGCGATTCTCACGAATACGGCCTGGTCCATGATCCTTTCGATAAAGAATTTATTAATAATATGATAACCGCCTACTTACAAACCTTTGCCACCTTTAAGGATTGGAAGTTACTGCAATCATGGCATGGTATCTACCCAAAAATGACTAATGGTGCAACCGAATTGATCGTTGATGTGGCGCCCGGTGTAACCGTAATAAATGGCATTGGAGGCAATGGCATGACCTTATCTTTTGGTTTGTGCGAGGAGTACTTTTTGAAGAGAGTTGGCGGTTTGCAGTAGGCAGTGGGCACAATTTATATAACGCAGTATAGTTAACAATAAAAGAGTTATTACTTTTGGAGTAACCAGTCAGAGCTGCAAACTGCCAACCGGAAGCTGCAGACTAAAGAATATTGTATTTATATCTATATCAAATAAATGGATACCAGGAGAGATTTTATAAAAAAAGCGGCATTGCTAACAGGGGCCGCCGGTTTATCAGGCTTAAT
>JABDFZ010000196.1 GCA_013286325.1 Bacteroidota bacterium
AAAATAAAACACCCTATAAAAACAATTTTGGCGTTAGTATCCCAACCAGGGGAACAAAACTCGGCAGAACTGAGTATTACCTGCATATAACGCCGGAGAAATCGTTTATAGCTGGTGGGTACTGGATGCCAGAAGCCAACCACCTGAAAGCCATTAGGCAGGAGATTGATTATAACGGCAACGATCTGAAAAAAATAGTTGACGATGCGGAATTTATTAAGTTATTTGGTGAATTCAGAGAACAGGAAAAGCTGAAAAGCGTACCGAGGGAGTATAGTGCTGATAATGAAAATATTGAACTATTAAAGCTTAAAAGCTTTGTAGCATTTCATTATCTTAAGGATCATGAATTATTAAATAAAAATGCTGTTGAAACTATAGCAGGATTATGCAGTAAGATTTATCCGCTTAATGTTTTTTTAAATAATGCCACTACTTAATTTATCTTAAATATTGATCATGAAATTAAAATACATCTTATTTGCCGCCTCAATTTGCCTGGTGCTAAATGCCTGTGTGATTATGTCGCCAAAAAAATATAAAGCTTTGGTAGCAGAACGCGACTCGCTTTCTATGCGTGCCAACGCGCTTGAAGATACCGTAGCTACACTGCGTGCCGATACCATGCGCCTGCACCGCTAGTTAAGGGAGCAACAGAGCAACTATAATGCTTTGAAGGGCAATTACAATACACTGAATGACAAATACGGAGCTTTAAGCAATAGCCTTACCGCCAGTTCATCAAAAGTAGAAGCTTTGTCGTCCGATCTGAAAAAGAGGGAAGCCCGCCTGAAAGAAGTGGAAGATGCTTTACATAAACGTGATGAAGCCACCAATGCCTTAAAGGATAAATTACAAAAGGCTTTGCTTGGTTTCCAGGAGAATGGACTTACTGTTGAGATAAAGAACGGCAAGGTGTATGTTTCATTAACTGATAAATTATTATTCCCGTCTGGCAGCATAGTTATTGATGCCCGTGGTAAACAGGCTTTAGAGCAACTGGCAATAGTGCTTAATAAGGAACCGGATATTAATATTGCTGTTGAAGGACATACAGACGATAAAAAGGTAATTAACCTTGGACAGATAAAAGACAACTGGGATTTGAGCGTATTGCGTTCAACATCAGTATGCCGTTACCTTACAGAAGTTGAAAAGATTGATCCGCACAGACTTACTGCAACAGGTAAAAGCCAGTATCAGCCGGTTGACCCGGATAATACAACAGAAGCCCGTACTAAAAACCGCAGAATCGAGATCATCCTTAGCCCTAAGCTGGATGAGTTGTATAATTTGATAAAACAGTAACAGGGACCGGGATTAAGCAGATTTTTAGGATTTAGATCTTAGAAATCTGCTTAACCTATTTAGTCCTGATTCAGAAAGGGCTTACAAAATCTTTAAAGGTTGGAAGGATTTCATCTTTAGGTGAAAGCAATGCCTCTCCTGTAGCTATACCCCAGTCGATATTTAACGTAACATCATTCCATAACACGCCAATTTCGGAGGCCTTGTCGTAATAGTTATTTACTTTATAGGTGAAAATGGTATTGTCTTCTAAAACTGCAAAGCCATGTAAAAAACCTGCAGGAATCCAGAACTGTGTTTTATTATCTCCGCTTAACTCAATAGAATAATGCTGACCGTAGGTTGGTGAATTCTTGCGGATATCAACAGCAACATCCAGTACCTTACCACTGATCACACGAACCAGTTTACCTTGTGCAAAGGGATCAGCCTGGCCATGAAGGCCCCTGATGGCACCTTTATGCGAAAATGATTGGTTATCCTGCACAAAATCAACCGCTATACCGGCTTCCGTGAATTTGGCTTTATTATAACTTTCGTAAAAGTATCCCCTATCATCGTTAAAAATACGGGGTTCAATTACCAGTAGTCCTTTAATATTTGTTTCTGTGATCTTCATTTTTAATCAACGGTCTTCATCAGGGTGTTAAAAATCACAAACTGGTTTTCAAATTCCTGGTTATGGCTAGCCTGTAAACGGTGTAAGTGTTTGCTGTAAAAGTGGTTAAACTCTTCTATAGATTCGGCACTATATTGTACGCAATAAGTCACCCCTTCGTTTGGCGAATCAATAACATTCAGGATCTGGTATGATTTAAAATGCCCGGTTTCCATTACCGCAGGGATATAAACCTGCTGCATCCAGTTAAGCCACTTTTCGTGAATGGCTTCATCTACAATTACGGTATCGTTAAATATGATCATCGGGGCAAAGGTAGTATTTTGGGTTGAATTAGTTGATTGGGTTGAGTAGGTTAGATTAAGTATTAGTGTGATAGTGAATAAATTGAAAATAAGCGATTTTTAACTCAATCAACTAACTCAACCTAATCAACCACTCACTTAAGACGCCGCTTCATTCTTGTCCCCTCTTAATATCCTGAAACGTTTACGGGCTTCGTTAATATAAAGGCTTCCGGCGTAGTCGGTAATTATTTTTTGATAATAGATTTTTGCTTTTTCTTTGTCATTCAGCTGGTTTTCATAAATATCGCCCAGCATAAAAACGGCATCATCAGCCCAAAGATCAAAGCTATGCTCTTCGGCGATTTTTTTCAAAAGCGGGACAGCCTCATTATAGTTTTTTTGCTGAATAAAAATCCGGGCTTTAGCCATTAAAATATCATCCGCAAGCGAATTACCCGGAAACTTTTTATCAATACTATCCAGTGTGATCATAGCCTTATCAGGCTGTTCAGCAAATATCAGCAGATCGGCCCTGGCGTAAATTTTCAAAGCTGCGCCTGTTGAATCGCTTGCAATATTATCAGAAATTAACAACGATAGGTTTAATGCATCGTTGGCTATCAATTGTGAGGTAGCCGCTTTTAATACATCCAGTTGTCCTTTTGCCCATGTAAAATCGCCGGTAAAATAAGCCAGTTTTGCGTTTCGGTATTTGGCATCCTGTCCAATTGAAGAATTAGGGAAATCCTTTTCAACCTGGCTGTATAATAAAGTAGCGTCCCAGGGCTGATTATTTAAAAGACTGATATCACCCAAATCAAGCTTGCAGCTCGATAAAAGTGAAGGTCTTATTGCAGGTATTTTAATAGTTTCTTCCAACAACTTTTGAGCATCAGCCAGCTTATGAAGTTTAAAAGCCTCCAGGTTAGCCAATTTTTGCATGGCAAATGCTGTATTGGCATTTTTTCCAAATTCAACTAACAGATCATTATAATCTTTTTCG
>JABDFZ010000197.1 GCA_013286325.1 Bacteroidota bacterium
ACCTTTTATTGCCGAACGCCAATCCAATTGAATTTTTTTTAATGTTTTTATTTAAGTTTGAAGTGATGAAGATACAAATTATAAATGGCCCTAATTTAAACCTGCTTGGTGTTCGCGAGAAATCAATTTACGGAAATACCGATTTCGAAACCTATCTTGATGAACTCCGGAAGCGTTATCCGGCAGTTGAAATTGATTATTATCAAAGCAATGTTGAAGGCGAAATTATAAATAAGATACACGAGGCTGGCTTTAGTGATGATGGCATAGTGTTAAATGCAGGAGCTTATACACACACCTCGATAGCTATTGCCGATGCTATTGCTGCTATTAAATCGCCTGTTATTGAGGTACATATTTCAAATGTATATAAAAGGGAAGAGTTCAGGCACAGTTCCATGCTGGCTGCAAGCTGTAAGGGTGTTATAGCAGGTTTTGGTATGGATTCGTACCGTTTGGCTATTGAAAATTTAATAAGTATTTAAAAGTTTTATAAAAATGCCCTGTATGCGCAGAATAATTAAATTCACCACGCTAATTATACTATTACTGGTAGTTTTCTCCTCCTACAATAGTTTTGCCCAGGATAAAAAGAAAAAACAGCTAACTGTAAGTAGAGAATCTGTGAGGCATAAAATGCATTCTCGCGATTCTCTTATAAGGTCTTTTAATAAATCCGACACTTCAATAAATGGCCTTATCCAAAAAATTGAACAATATACTACTACATTTAACCAGATCAATAACAACTTATCCGAAGGCCTGGATACAGCCGATGTGAGTACTGGTTTTCCTCCGGTTTTAAGGAGGATCAATAAAATAGATAGCCTTACAAATACCCATAAATCGAGCACGCTGAGGTATTTATTTGTTTTACGAGACAATCTCGACCGCATGCAGGCCCAACTTGATGGCTGGCAGGGGGATATGGAAGACATAAGCACCAAACTGATCCAAAACCAAAGTGATCTTATTAAATTTGCCAAAGACACATCTTTGAAAATTGTTCCCGCTGACAGCATAATAAGGGTTAGATTTTTTGCCCAACGGAAGGTCATAACCACCTTATTTCGCAAGACAGATTCTCTTAATAGAGCCGATCTGTTAAAAGTAAATGTATTACAGGATAAAATAGCTGTAGCATATACCAAGATACTGGATGAAGGGGATCATATTGATTCGAAAATTAAAAAATTTGCGATAAAGGCCGTAAATGGGGAATCAGATTTTATATGGAACACTCCCCTGCAATACAATGATTTTAAGGCCGCACTAAAAAGTACTATCAGGTTAAATACTATACTGTTTAACTATTTTGCAAAAAGCGAAACGTATACTCATTTATTAGGGTTATTATTTTTTATAGTGATTTTCGGCTGGATAGGTTTTGTCCGCAAAAAAAACTTTAAAGCATAATGAGAATCCTGAAACTATACTTAACCAGGCAAATTATATTTATAAGTATCCTTTTATCACATCATTACTGGTAGCAACGGCCATTACCCCTTATTTTTACAGTCACCCGCCGGTAGTATATTTAGAGACACTCTTCTTAGTATCAATTATATTATCGTTGATACTGATTAAAAAAGACTTTGAACGTTGTTGCTTTACTTTCCTTCACCGGTTGTTTTGGCTTACAATAGTTTATGGGGTAAGTAACATATTTATCCAGATTTCGAATATTGACAGGTATGTTATCCTGTTATTGAGTATTGTTTCATTATGGGCGGGTTGGGAATTTTATAAAAAAGTAAAAAAATCACCCCAGGAGCACCTCCCTTATACTGGGCTTGCTATAAAAATATTTATTTGTCTGCAAGTATTATCCTTCTTTCTTAATATAAGTGGCAGGTTTAGCCTGGCTAAGATAATCGGTGTAACGGCGGTATTTAATTTGTGGTTTTTAGTGATCCTTTTCTTTGTGGTGCAAATAATTACACAGGCACTATTCTTACAATTCCAGGTTAAAAAAGAAGGCACAAGCATAATTAACTGGATTGATTATACCCTTGTACAAAAGAAATTCAGGAACATACTCTTTACTTTAGCATCTTTACTTTGGTTGTTCTTCTTGCTTCAAAACTTAAATGTTGACGATTGGGCAGCCGATAGTTTACACGATCTGTTAAGCCAATCTGGTTCAGTAGGTAGTGCTTCTTTCACTGTTGGGGGTTTCATTATTTTTATTGCGGTTATCTGGGTATCTTCAATAATGTCGAGACTGATCAGTTATTTCTACGACGTTTCAGCCCAGCGTGTAACCGATCTTTCCATAGCAAAAAAGAAAAACCGTACATCCACGCTTTTAATTAAGCTTGGCGTTTTTTCAATTGGATTTCTTATTGCCGTTGGTGCATCGGGCTTCCCGTTAGATAAATTAACCATTATCATCAGTGCGTTTGGAGTAGGTATTGGTTTTGGCCTGCAAAATATTGTAAATAACCTGGTATCGGGTATAATCCTTGCATTTGAAAAACCAATTCAGATCGGTGATATAATTGAGGTTGATAACCGTTCAGGCACAATGAAGGAGATCGGGATCCGCTCCAGCAAAATATTAACAAGCGATGGCTCGGAGGTTATTATCCCTAACGGCGACCTGATATCGCACCATGTAGTGAACTGGACATTAAGCAATAGCAACCGCAGGGTCGAATTACTTATAACCACTGCTTATGGTACTGAAATTGAAAAGGCTAAAAATTTATTAAAGGATCTGTTAGGCAACCGCGATGATATTATGACTAATCCCGGCCCTTCAGTCTTTTTGCATAGCGTAAACGAAAATGCAGTTGAGTTTAAGATATTTTTCTGGGCTGATGATATAAGTACTACAACAGAGCTGAAAAGCCGGGTATTAGCCAGTATCCATCAAAAACTTATTGACGAGGGAATTACTTTACCATCGGGTAAGAAAGATTTAAACCTGTATTTTCCAGATGGTATGCCAATGTTAAATGCTGAACCAGAAAAAGAGAATGATACACTGGAAAAGGAGAACGATAAAAAAGTAAGTAAAAAGGATATTAATAAAAACGATCAGGCTCAAGATCAGTAAAATGCCTTTTCTTTTTTACAAAGAAAGTCCATACAAGGCTACCTTTGTACATACCTTTTTTACAGTTAGCGGTTGACAGTTGACACTCGGCAGTTATTACTTTTGATTTGTGCCTTTTAAATAAGCCAAGCACAAAATTCTGGTGTGCAC
>JABDFZ010000198.1 GCA_013286325.1 Bacteroidota bacterium
GCCGAAGATATGGAACTGGCTAAAAAATATGGCACTTATCTGGTTCCAACCATTATAGCCGGAAAATCAGTTGCTGACTCAGCAAAAATAAAAGGATACTTCCCTCCCGTTATTGCACGCAAGGCAATTGAGGTTGGTACACAGATACAGCAAAATTTTGCTAAAGCTTATAAGGCAGGAGTAAAAATAGCATTTGGCACCGATGCCGGGGTTTATGCCCATGGTAAAAATTACCTGGAATTTCAATACATGGTAGAAGCCGGTATGCCGCCAATGGAAGCTATAAAAGCAGCAACTACCAGCGCAGCTGATCTGCTTGGGATAAGTGATAAAACAGGCAGCATTACTACAGGTAAACTGGCGGATATTATTGCCGTGGACGGAGACCCTATTCAAGACATTAAAATTATGAAAAACGTTTCCTTTATTATGAAGGAAGGAAAAATCTACACCCAATAAAAATCGATTATGATAACATCAAAAACTCTTTCTGCATTTATATTGTCAGGCCTTTTTGCAGGGCTGTCTATATCTGCAGCTAATGCTCAAAATGCAAAACCCGAGGACCCGGCAATGAAAATATACCGGGAAACCCCTCCAAAAATCAACGACCTTGTACATACTAAGCTCGACGTTCGTTTCGATTACAAAAAAACGCTACCTATATGGCAAGGAATGGGTTACTTTAAAACCGCATTTTTATCCGACCGACAGCTTAAGGCTTGATGCTAAAGGCATGGACCTTAAAACAATTGCTGTTGTTAAAAACGGCAAGAACATCCCTTTAAAATTTAAATATGAGGATAGCCTTACGGTTAATATTCAGTTGGATAAAGTTTATCATAACAATGAGAGCTACACCATTTATATTGACTATACTTCAAAACCAAACCAGCTGCATGTTAAAGGCAGTGCGGCTATTAATGATGCTAAAGGCTTATACTTTATAAACCCTGATGGTACTGAAAAGGATAAGCCCGTACAGGTATGGACACAGGGCGAAACAACAGGATCATCGTGTTGGTTCCCTACCATTGATATGCCAGAGCAAAAAACTACCGACGAGATAGCAATGACAGTTCCGGCTAAGTATGTTACCTTATCAAATGGTCGCCTGGCTTCACAGAAAGTTAATGCTGATGGTACCCGTACTGATACCTGGAAACAAGAATTACCACACTCGCCATACCTGTTCATGATGGCTGTAGGCGATTTTAAAATTTACCACGATACCTGGCGCGGCAAACCTGTTGATTATTATTTAGAGCCTAAATACGCACCTTATGCCAAACAAATTTTTGGCAATACCCCTGAGATGTTAGAGTTTTATTCGAAAACTTTAGGTGTTGATTATCCGTGGAACAAATACGCACAAATTGTTGTGCGCGATTATGTGAGCGGTGCAATGGAAAACACATCGGCAACGTTACATGGCGAACAGGTGCAAAAAACAGCCCGCGAGTTATTGGACGCTTACAATGATGAAAGCCAGATAGACATTGCGCACGAGCTTTTCCACCAGTGGTTTGGCGATTTGGTTACCTGCGAAAGCTGGAGCAACCTTACGGTAAATGAATCGTTTGCTGATTTTAGCGAAATGCTTTGGTCAGAACACAAATTTGGTAAAGACGAAGCCGATGCACACAGTTATGACGCAATGCAAAACTATTTAAACACCCCTAATGCCAAAACCAAAAACCTGGTACGGTTCCATTATGCAGATAAGGAAGATGTGTTTGATGTGGTTACTTATCAAAAAGGTGGCCGTATTTTAAATATGCTGCGTAACTACTTAGGTTACGATGCTTTTTACAAAGGTTTAAATATTTACCTTAAAACTAATGCCTTTAAGGCTGGTGAAGCCCAGCAAATACGTTTGGCGGAGGAAGAAGCCAGCGGCCTTGACCTGAACTGGTTCTTTAACCAGTGGTATTATGGCGCTGGTAATCCTGATTTAAAGATCAGCTATAAATATGATGACGCCACTAAA
The DNA here is from genome assembly GCA_013286325.1 of Bacteroidota bacterium. GTDB lineage: Bacteria > Bacteroidota > Bacteroidia > Sphingobacteriales > Sphingobacteriaceae > Mucilaginibacter. Next base: position 1,991 of record JABDFZ010000198.1, read on the forward strand.
ACCGAAACCGTTTATTTAGCACAGGCGCAAGAAGGGCAAACATTTAAGTTACCTATGGCTATTGATATTTATGCCGGTGGTAAGAAAAACAGATATAAAGTTTGGATGAATGACAAGGCTGATACCCTTAATTTCCATGTGGCATCAAAACCAGACCTTGTAAATGTTGATGGTGACAAAGTTTTACTTGCTAAAAAGACTGACGATAAAACACTTGACGAATATGCTTTCCAGTATTTTAATGCGCCATTATACCTTGATCGTTTTGAGGCAATAACTTTTGCAGCAAACCACCAAACTGATAAAGCAGGCCAGAAAGTTTTGATAGCTGCTTTAAAAGACAAGTATTATGGCTTACGCATTAAAGCTATAAAAGCGTTAAGCATGAGCAATGATGATATTCATAACGCTGCGTTGCCAATACTAACTTCGCTCGCGCAAACTGACGAAAATACTTTGGTACGCGCTGCCGCAATCACAAAGCTGGGCGCTTTAAAAGCATCAGGCAATTTAACATTGTTTAAACAAGCTTTAAGCAGTCAATCATACGCCGTACAGGGTGCAGCCCTGGGTGCAATTGCTTTGATTGAGCCTGCACAATCATTAACTATTGCAAAGGGTTTTGAGCAGGATAATAAAGGCCCGCTTACACAGGCTATTGTTAACACTTATGCAACAAATGGCGGCAGTGAACAATGGCCTTATGTTTATAACAAATTTACCGAGTCAGGTCCGCAAGGTAAATTTGGCACTGTCCGTAGTATGGCGGCAATGACAGGCCGTGTTGATAAGCCTGAATATGCACAGCAAGGTATAGGCGCAATTAAAGACCTGGGCATTAAATACAAACAATTTGGCGTTGGACCATTTGTTACCGGTTTATTAACCGATATAAAAGCTGCACGTACCAAACTAAACGACAATGCCTCGGCTACAGCTGCCGATGAAGCTATTAAAGCTGTTAACGACGCTAAGTAAATAGTCGGTATCAGGCAGGGAGCAGTTGGCAGTTTTTGATTTTTCATTAACTGTCAGCTGCTTTTTTGTATAAAGTTGTTTTTAACATTTTGCATTCTAAAATTAACGTCATTTAACATTTCTGTTTTTTATATTTGTTATTGTAGAGACGCCATATCTATATGGCGTATGGTTCCAAATAACCTGTTCAACTTATCTGTTATGAAAAAAATAGTAATTGTATTTA
>JABDFZ010000199.1 GCA_013286325.1 Bacteroidota bacterium
AATGTTTCATCAAACGGTCAGGATATTAAACATACAGGGAAATATTATGCAGCTGCCGATTCTATAGGAATGGATATAGATTTTAATGGTACCAAATTACATGTTACCCTTAAACGCAGTACAGACAAATAACTTAACCACGCCCTTGTTGCATATTTAAAACCTTGCCTTTTGGTAAGGTTTTTTGTTTCAATTAAGGAATCGGTGTTATAAAACTAAAACACAGTAACCACTTAACTCCACACAAAAAACTTAAAAAATTATGAAAAGAAAATTGATTACAACCGCAGCCTTATTATGCTGTTTCATGGTTTGCTTTGCCGTAGTAACAGACCTTACCGGCAAATGGAGCGGATCAGTACATGCACCAGATGGCAATGATTACCCTTTAAAGTATAACTTTAAGGTTGATGGTGATAAATTAACCGGTACCGGCGAATCGCAGGAAGGCCCGGTAGCTATTACCGATTGTAAAATAGTAGGGAATGATTTTTCTTTTACCATTCCTGTTGGAGGTGTTGATATTAAGAATACCTGCAAATTTTACCCTGAAGCCGATTCCATAGGCATGGATATAGACTATAACGGTATAAAAATGCATGCTACGCTTAAGCGCAGCACTGATAAATAAAACGGAAAGGCCTGGCTATTACAAAAAGACCCAAATGTCATTTCGAACGAGGAACGAGGAGAAATCTTCTGCAATATGTAGGTCGGCTACTTGTGTGGCACCGATGTTAGCTGCAGAAGATTTCTCACTACGTTCGAAATGACATTTGGGTCTTTTTGTAACATACGGCGCATTTATTGCATCATAATACAAAACATAAACATTATGAAAAGAAAACTATTTACAACCGTAGCGCTGTTATTTTGTGTGATAGTTTGCTTCGCTATTGTAGCGGATTTAACAGGTAAATGGACAGGCGTAGTAAAGGTTCCACAGGGCGACGATGTTACGCTTAGTTATGATTTCAAAGTTGCCGGCGATAGCCTGACAGGTACAGGCAAATCATCTAACGGAAATACGGTAAAGATTTATGATGGTAAAATAAAAGGCAACGATTTTACTTTTAAAGTCACCACTTCCGAAGGTACGGTAATTCCGCACGCTGGTAAATTTTATCCTGAGGCTGATTCTGTTGGCCTGGATTTAGATGCTAACGGAATGAAATTCCATACTACACTAAAACGTGAGGGTAAATAAAATCAAGTACGAGTAAATTGTTAGGCAACTTTGTTGCATAAAATAATGTAAATGTTATTGTAACCCCGGTTACAGTTTTTACATTTGCACCATTATGCTCAAAAAGTTTACAGTACTGCTATTGATCGCTTCAATAATCTCTGCCAACTTCTCGCGCTTATTTATTTATGCAGGTTTTGAGCTTAACAAAAACTACATTGCCAACAATCTTTGTGTAAACCGGGATAAACCCTGGCTGCACTGTAATGGCAAATGTTATTTTGTAAAGAAAATAAAACAAGCAGAAGAGAAAGAGCGAAGCGATGAGCGCCAATCTCAAAAAAACCTTTTCCAGGAAGCTTTATTTACACCAAAGCCCGAAATTGGTTTTTACCCGCAAGTATTGCTGGTAATGCAGGTGCCTGTTAACCGCATTGTATTACCCAGCGTTGACCTTCCTATTTTCCAGCCGCCTCCGCTCGCCTGATTTCCTCTTGGTGTTCGGGAGATTAGTTAAACTTCCTTTTTTTATTCTTTACTGCGTTATGCTCATGGCAAGTTTGTTAAATATTTTGCCGGTTTTAACTATAATCAAGAGATAGTTGTCTCTTGTTCAGAATAATAAATTGCTACTAATATAGCTCCCCCAATACCTTCAAATAATCAGATACATCTTCAATTATAATATCGTAACGGCGGTTTTTTAAATATTGCCAACCGTTGTTACTAAACAATATACTAATGCATTTACTAAAAAAAGTAATGTGCGCTGTTATCCTGCTTGTTACCGGGATATCATTTACATACGCACAAAAAATATATAAGGGCAGGGTGATCGACCAGGTCACGCGCCAGCCAATTGAATATGCCAATATCCGTACAAATACATCTGCAAAAACAGCAGTAACCGATAAAGAGGGCAATTTTCAACTATCATTACCTGCAGATACTGCAACCCTGCTTGTCTCTTTTGTGGGTTATGCTGATGAGCAGTTAAAGGTTGAAAGCTCCACCAAACGGATCATTATTGCGCTTAACCGCGGAGCGATCAGTTTAGATGAGGTACACATTTTACCCAGCCTTAATAATGGTTCTTTTCATACCCTAAGTAACCTCGATTTAAGTATCCGCCCTGTAAATTCATCACAGGATTTGATGCGGCTTGTGCCAGGTTTATTTATTGCCCAGCATATGGGTGGGGGTAAGGCTGAGCAGATCTTTATCCGTGGCTTCGATGCCGATCATGGCACCGACCTTAATGTTTCTATTGACGGTTTGCCTGTTAATATGGTATCGCACATTCATGGGCAGGGTTATGCCGACCTTCATTTCCTGATCCCTGAAACAGTATCGACCTATGATTTTGGGAAAGGGCCATATTATACCGATCGCGGCGATTTTGCTACTGCGGGTTATTTGAACTACACCACCAAAGACGCTCTTGATAAAAGTATCTTAAGCATTGAAGGTGGTCAGTTTCATACGGCAAGGGTAATGGGTATGATTGATCTGCTTGGTAATAAAGCCAAACAGAATGGGACCAACGCTTACCTTGCAGGTGAGTATAATTATACCGACGGCCCCTTTGATTTTCCGGAGCATTATAAACGCTTTAACTTGTTTGGTAAATTCACTACCATGCTTGGTGCGAATAACAAATTGAGTGTTACTGCATCAACATTTAAAACAAGCTGGCGTGCATCCGGCGAAATCCCTGAGCGAGCGGTTGCAAACAATACAACAGCTATTGATGACGATGGTAATCCTTATAAAATTCCGGCTGCTACTCCGACAATCAGCCGTTTTGCTACCATCGATAGTGCTCAAGGCGGCAGAAGCACCCGCACAAATGCTATACTTAAATTAAATACCGATCTGAAAAATAACTTATCACTTGAAAATCAGCTTTATAATACTAACTATACGTTCGACCTGCATGTAAACTCCACCTTTTTTGCCGAAG
>JABDFZ010000200.1 GCA_013286325.1 Bacteroidota bacterium
TATCTGAGCTAACGGAGCTCAAATTGTCGAACCTTTATTTAGATATTGAATTTATAAAAGTAACCGGAAAGGGCAGTAAAGAGCGGTTGGTGCCAATTGGTGGGGCGGCGATAAAAGCCTTAAAAATATGGATTGAAAATATCCGTGTACATATCCCGATTAAAAAAGGAGAGGAAGACCTTGTTTTTTTAAACCGCAGAGGTACAAGGCTAAGCCGGGTTTATATATTCATGGTAATTAAGCAATTAGCCGAACTCATCGGGATAAATAAAACCATTAGCCCGCATACATTCAGGCATTCATTTGCTACGCACCTGGTTGAAGGGGGCGCTGATCTGCGGGCTGTACAGGAAATGCTGGGTCATGAGAGCATAACTACCACGGAGATCTATACTCATTTGGACAGGGAGTATTTAAAGGGAACGATTATACAGTATCATCCGCGTTCTTAGTTAGTAGCAGGGTTTAGTAGAAATAGTGCCGCGTCACTTATAAATTGACGTTTAGCCAGTAATATTTATACAAAAAGTGTAAACCATGTTTTTTTTTTAAAAATACAATTCAAGTAATTGATTAACAGATATTTATATATGTGTAAACCATAAAAAGTGTAAACCATGTGTAAACCCACTTTTTTTGTTAATTGAGTCTCATCCAACACAAGACTATATTTCAATTCATGGTTGACATAACAATAATTGATGCGATTATATTACTGCTACTCTTCACTGCTACTCTTCACTGCTACTACTAAACTCACACCTAATCATCCTGTCTCTTCCGCTCATATCCTTCCTTAACTCAATGTTATTGAAGCCTTTATTGTGCAATAACTGAACCGTCTCCTCGCCATAGCTTTCATTGATTTCGAAAAAAAGCAAACCGTTTTTAGACAGATGTTTCAACGCAAAATCGGCAATAGCCTTATAAAATACCAGCGGATCATTCTCCGGTACAAAAAGGGCAGTATGGGGCTCAAAGTCGGTTACATTTGTATGCATTTGGGTTTTGTCATGCAGGGTAACATAGGGGGGATTACTGACAATGATTGAGATATGAGATGTGAGATGTGAGATATGAGACTTTGGATTTAATATGTCAGCCTCAATAAACTCAATATCAACATTATTAAGTGCTGCATTTGATCTTGCGGTTTGCAATGCATCTTCCGAAATATCAATGGCAGATACCTTAAATCCAGGTAAATTTTTCTTCAAGCTGATGGCTATACAACCACTTCCTGTACCTATATCCAATAAACTGCCAACTGCTAACTGCCTGCTGCCAACTGATTCCAAGGCCCATTCAACCAGCTCCTCTGTTTCAGGTCTTGGGATAAGTACTGACGGGTTTACGTTAAAGGGCAATCCATAGAACTCTGTTTTACCTAAAATATATTGTACCGGTCTGCCGGTTTGTAGTTTAGTCAGGATGTTATTTAACCTTTCAACTTGTTGGTTAGATAGCTCTGTTTCCGGAAAAGCCTTGATTTTTGCTTTGGAAAAATTACATACTTCATTGATAACCAAAAGGGTTATGGCCTCTATTTCATTTGTTTCATATATTTTATCAAGGCCTTGCTTGTACCTCTCAAAAACATCCTTTATAGTTTTCATGCAACAAAGTAACATAAAAGCTACTTTTGCAGCATGGTGCAACACGAAAAATATATGCAGCGCTGCATAGAACTTGCTGAATTAGGTATAGGATATGTTAGTCCTAACCCAATGGTAGGCGCTGTTGTTGTATCTGGAGATAAAATAATAGGCGAGGGGTATCACCACAAATATGGCGAAGCACATGCTGAAGTGAACGCCATCAACCAGGTTATCAGCAAATTTCCTAACGCTGATGAGCTATTAAAGCAATCAACCATATATGTTTCATTAGAGCCTTGCGCACATTATGGCAAAACACCACCATGCGCCGATCTGATTATTAAACATCAGATCCCCAAAGCTGTTATCGGTTGCCGGGACCCTTTTAGTCGGGTTGATGGTAAAGGAATTGATAAACTAAAAGATGCAGGTGTTGATGTTACTCTTGGCGTTTTGGAACAGGAATGCCAATGGCTTAACCGCCGGTTTTTTACCAGAGTGCAAAAACACCGGCCATATATTATACTTAAATGGGCACAAACATCTGATGGGTTTTTCGCACCGGATGATAAAACTCAGCATTGGATAACTGGTACTGAATCGAGAAAACTTGTGCATCAATGGCGCAGTGAAGAAGACGCTGTATTGGTTGGCAAAAATACAGCAGCGGTTGATAATCCTCAATTGAATGTAAGGTATGCACAGGGCAAGTCGCCAAAACGGGTGGTGATAGATCGTCGACTGGAATTAAACCTCAGCTTAAATGTATTTGATCAATCTGTTGAAACACTGATATTTAACGAAATAAAGACCAATATTGAAGGAAAAAATAAATATATTGCCCTGGAAGATTTTGAAAGATATGTACCCCAGTACATTTTGTTTCAGTTATATCTGCAGGACATTCAGTCGGTAATTATAGAAGGTGGCGCGCATACATTAAATAGTTTTATTGAGGCTGATTTGTGGGATGAAGCGCGTATTTTTACAGGAGAAAAAGAATTAATGAAGGGAATAAAGGCACCTGCTGTATCAGGAAAAACAATTGGTGAATTTTCACCGGGAAATGATAAATTAATGATAGTGATCAGAGGTTAGAGGCCAGAGATTGGTTAATCTGCTAAGTTAACCTAATTGGTTCAGTCTAACATAATTAAACATAAAACCAGACTATGCTCTACGTTTTTTTAAGTATTTGTTTTAGTGTATGTGTTTCCGTTATGTTAAAGCTGGCAAAACGCTATCAAATAGATGTTTACCAGGCAATAACGTGGAACTACTCAATAGCCATGTTTCTTTCCTGGTTGTTTCTGAAACCTCAATTGCACAACCTTGATGGGGCTCCGATTTATATTTATGGTTTGCTTGGTTTACTATTACCTTCGTTGTTTATAATACTTGCAACGTCGGTTAAATTTGCCGGGATTGTGCGTACTGATGTAGCACAACGTTTATCGCTTTTCATACCGATCCTTGCTGCATTTTTAATTTTTGATGAAAAGCTGAATACCATAAAATTAATCGGGTTAATTATAGGGTTTATAGCT
>JABDFZ010000201.1 GCA_013286325.1 Bacteroidota bacterium
ACCGGTACCTCACCTCGCAAGTATTTTGAAGATGAACACCAGGTAAGCAATATGTTCTCGGAGTTATAAACTCTGTCCAAACACTTCAATTTTTTACAATTTTCTTTTCCCGGTGCTGGATAATTTTGACGAAAAAGAAAATGTATGAAACTACTAACCATTATTTTTTTGCTAAGCAGCAGCATCGTGTTTGCTCAAGATCACGATATTGCCCATTTCTCTGTTTGGAACCCTAAACAAGCTACTAATTTTCAAAATGGATATAAGCAACACCTGTTATGGCATAAGGCCAATAAAGATACCTGGAGCTGGTATGGCTGGTACATTATTTCCGGGCCTCGCGACGGGCAATTTATCGATGCTACTTTTGGCCACTCATGGGCCGACTTTGACAACCCGGTAAATCCTGCTGGAGACGAAGCAAACAACGAATTGCACACTGAGCCCTTTGCTGACTTTTTAAGATCGTACAAGGTTGCCCTGATGCCTTTTTCAGACAAACCCGACCAGCAATTCATTGCCTCCAAAATGCTCAGGATGCTTACCGTAGATGTAAGTGATATTAACCAGGCTGCAAAAATTGTAGAGAAGGTAATGACCGACAGCAAGCAAAGAGCTTTAACCAATAAATTTGTTGTTTTTGATGTGGTAGATGGTGGCAGCGTTCAGCAGCTGATTATTTTAATCCCGGTAAGCAATAATGCTGGAATGCTGCATATGCAGGAAATTCAAAACAGCCTGCAGGGGAAGGGTAATATCATCACCGGGATCACTGCAGAAACCCTCCTTTTTCAGCCTGAAATGAGCACGAATTAAAATATTCACCGTAGAGATGCAAAGTATTGCGTCTCTACATTAATCTACCCTTTCTTTAAGCTTGCATACGCCCTTACCGGGAATGTCCCTGCGCCTTCAATTTTTGGAGGCACTGCATTAAACAGATATCCACTTTCGGGCAATGCTTCCAGGTTGCACAGGTGTTCGGCAATCAATATCTCCGCCCCGAGCAAGGTGGTATGCACCGGTCTTGTTTTTCCTGTAGTATTATCAATATTGTGGCTATCTATGCCAACCAGCTTAACCCCGCATTCTTTTAAATATATTGCAGCCTCTTCAGTCAGATAAGGATGTCCTTCAAAATAATTGGGGGTGTTCCAGTGCTTTGCCCAGCCGGTATAAACCAGAACAGCCCGGTTCCTGAGCTCTTTTCCCACAAAATATTCCTTGCCAACGGCAGTTGCATCTTTGGCGTTAATAGTAATGGCATCCAGTTCAGCACATTGCTCCAGGGCAATTTGCGAAAGGTCTTTACCATGTTCAAATCTGTGGAACGGGCAATCAATATAGGTGCCGGTATTGGTTACCAGTTCGAGTTTACCTATCTGAAACGATGTTCCTTCTTCATAAAATTTCTTCGAGTCTTCCCGGCTCAGGTAATCACATATTATTGGAGCGGGTAAACCTTTGTAGGTTACCAAACCATCAAAAACAGTATGGCTTAAATCAATCAGCAGTTCATCTGATGATGTAAAAGGCTTGCGTTTATGCTTTTCTTCGATGTAAAACTTATTCAGGATCTTTACTTCGCCAACCATTAATAACTGCATGTCGGCTACTATGTAGTCGGCCAGTGCTTTGTCGTCAATTGTTTCGCCGTCAATATCCAGGCGAAAATCCTGCCCTTGTATTCCGCCGCCATTTGTGAACGCAATATCAAAATCGAAAACTACTCTTTTATCAGCCATAAAATTTAACGGTTATAAATATGCCCAAACACACTTCACCACTGCATTAACGCAAAAATTGTAAAAGTTCTGAATTAAAAAATAGCCGCCACGAAATTGAGAATGAGTTTGCTGCCTACCTGGCTTTTTACTACAAATGAATGACAGAAATAAAGGATATATGTTATTACGAATCAATCCAAAGGGGTTTTATGAATTGTAAAAAAATGTTTTACAATCATCAGAAATGTGTATACATTTACCCATAGATCGCATACCGGTAATACTTTCCTCCTACTTCAATATTCTTTCGGAATTAACAGGCAGGCGACAGGTTCAAATTAAATCAAAATATCATGTATTTACCAATTATCCTGGCTTTTATCGCCTTTATTTTATTGGCGATGGGCGTACGTATTGCACAAGAATATCAGCGCGCCATTGTTTTCCGCCTGGGCCGCTATCATACCACCAAGGGCCCGGGTATTTATCTTATTATCCCATTTATTGACCGGCAGGTAACTGTAGATATACGAACCAACACGGTTGACCTTGAGCAACAGGAAACAATAACAAAGGACAGTGTAACAATAAAGGTTAATGCAGTACTATGGTTTAAGGTTACGAACCCGGAGGATGCAATTATTAAAGTTGCTAATTATAACCGGGCAGTTTACCAGTTTTCGGTTACCGCTTTGCGTAATATTATCGGGCAGCATTCGCTCGATGAAGTTTTACGCGAACGCGAAGAGATAAACAGAACCCTCCAAAAAATCGTAGATGCTGCGACCGAAAATTGGGGAATTAAAATTGAAATGGTTGAGATGAAAGACGTAGAGATACCCGAATCGATGCAACGCGCCATGGCCCGCGAGGCAGAAGCCATTCGTGAAAAACGTGCCCGCATAGTCAAAGCTGAAGCAGAATTGGAAGCTTCCATAAAATTAACCCAGGGAGCTAAACAGATGGAAGGAAGCCCGATTGCACTTGAGTTAAGGAGGATGCAAATGCTCTCAGAAATTGGAATTGACAATAATACCACTACGGTTATTTTAATGCCATCTGATTTTACAAATGCTGCGAAGAGCTTTACAGAGATGGTAAGTAAGGACAAGAAGAAAGAGAATAGTTAATAAATAACAGAAACAGTATTACACCCCAACCGGCTCGGCAATATCATTCAGCAAATTTACTGCCTGGTCAATACTGTTTACGCCATCAATGCTCAGTCGCAAGGTGTTTTTAACCTCTTTCAAATTGGTCCTTCGGGGGTTAGCCTGTACAAATAAAAGAATTTGCCTGAACGCATCCGTTTCAAAATAAGGCGATTGCTGATTAGTAAGGAAATAACCGCGCAGTACATTCTTTTTAAGCGAGATCTT
>JABDFZ010000202.1 GCA_013286325.1 Bacteroidota bacterium
GTTCGTTTCGCAGATGTGCATTACTCCAACCAAAAGTTAGTAGAGGTAATTCCAGACACGAAAGTTGTTTGGCTTGTTACCGACAGCAGGCTTACTTTTATTGAAGACCAAAGCGAATGGACCGGCCACAAAATTATTTTTGACATCTCCGAACAAGATAATCAAACACAAGTCCGCTTTACCCAGGTTGGTTTAGTTCCGGAAGGTGAATGTTTCGGCGACTGTTCAAATGCATGGCTTTTTTATATAAATGGCAGCTTGCGCGATTTGATAGCCACAGGCAAAGGGCAACCCACCATGAAGGAAAGTGAGGCAAAAGTATAGTAACCTATAAAGTAAGATTGGACAATCCACTTTAGCAAAAAAACCAAACTAAAAATAAAATTCAATGAACAGATTGGAAAACAAAGTTGCCGTTGTTTACGGCGATGGTTCTATCGGAGCTGCAATTGCAAAAGCTTTTGCCCGGGAAGGTGCACGTGTTTTTTTTACCGGCCGAACAATGGCAAAACTTGATGCCGTAGCCGGGGAAGTATTACCTGGCGTAGGAACTATTGAAACAGCTCAGGTTAACGCACTAGATGAACAGGCTGTAGAGAAACACATGGAAGATGTGATAAAAAAAGCTGGTAAAATCGACATCTCATTTAACGCAATTGGCATTCCTCAAACAGGAATTCAAGGCATTCCGTTCACCGAACTATCTGTAGAAAGTTTCTCTCTTCCCATCACTACTTATACGCAATCTCATTTCATAACCGCCAAAGCAGCAGCCCGCCGCATGGTTAAACAGGGAAATGGAGTACTCATGATGCATACACCGAATGCAAGCAGGGTAAGTCCGCCTTTTGTAGGTGGAATGGTACCAACATGGACCGCCATCGAGGGGCTTTGCCGGTCCCTTTCGGTAGAATTCGGACAATACGGAATAAGGGCAGTTTGTATGCATACAACTGCCATACCAGAGACATCATTAATTGATGAAGTTTTAGAGGTACAAGGAAAAGTACATGGAATGGAACCTGAACAATTTTCTGCCTTATTGGCAAGTATGACACATAGAGGGCGCATGAATACACTTAAAGAGTTGACAGACTCGTCCGTATTTGTAGCTTCTGACGAAGGCAGCGCTATAACCGGAACCATTTTTAACCTAACTGCCGGAATGATCATCAATTAAAAAGCATTAAATATTTAATAAAAACACCTGCATGATGAAACTACTTATAATCTATCTAACAGTTCCGGTTATGATATTGAATTTGCGTACTAGCGATACAAGAGGAACACAAAACATAGTAAATAATATAGAAACTATAAATAAAAGTAAAACCATGAAAGATCAGGATTACACAATTACCCTGCTGGTAGATAAAACTCCGGAAGAGGTATTCGCTGCAGTAAATAATGTACGTGGGTGGTGGTCAGAACAAATTGAAGGCCGTACTGACAAGCTGAACGAAGAATTCACCTATCACTACAAAGACGTGCACCGTTGTAAAATTAGAATAACAGAATTCGTTCCGGGTAAAAAGGTAGAGTGGCTGGTTTTGGATAACTATTTCGATTTCACTAAAGACAAAACAGAATGGAAAGGCACCAAAGTGAGGTTTGAGATCACTAAAAAGGATGGAAAAACGCAGCTGGTCTTTACGCACATAGGGTTAGTTCCAGTTTACGAATGCTATAATATATGTTCAGACGCATGGGGTAATTATGTAGGAAATAGCTTAAAGAGCCTGATTGAGACAGGTAAAGGACAACCTAATCCTTATATCCCTGCGGTAAAAAAAGCAGAGACCTTAAAGGCCGAGAATAAATCATAAATAAGAATAAATTAAAATTTATATGAAAATCGAAAACAAAACAATTCTGATTACCGGGGCCAATCGTGGCATCGGACTGGCACTTGTAGAAGAAGCCTTAAACAGGGGAGCCAAGCGGGTATATGCAGGTACGCGGGTGCCTTTCACTCATCCGGACGAGCGTGTTGTGCCATTAATATTGGATATTACTGACGCAGCACAAGTTCAGAAAGCCGTTGAAGAAGTGCAATCACTTGATATCCTCATCAATAATGCAGGTATAGCCCCCTATGATGATCTGAGCGATCAATCCGCTATCGACAATTCGCTTGCAGTTAACTTCTTCGGCACGTATCGTATGATTAATGCTTTCTTGCCATCGTTAACCCTTTCTAAAGGAGCCATCGTCAACAACCTATCGATAGTAGCATTAGCTCCTTTGCCGTTCATTCCTGCCTACAGTATTTCAAAAGCAGCTGCTTTCTCTCTTACACAATCCTTGCGCGCACTTTTGGCAGGTAAAGGTGTTAGTGTTCATGCTGTGCTAATCGGCCCTACCGATACAGATATGAACCGTGGCCTGGATATACCAAAAGCTCCGGCAGCATCTACAGCACAAGGAATCTTTGATGGAGTGGAAAACCAGGAAGAGGACATTTTCCCTGATCCTATGTCAGCATCAATTGCTGAAGGCTGGCGTAATAGTGCTTCGAAAGCGCTTGAACAACAGAATGCAACGTATGTAGCCGCTTAACAGATCTGGTTATAATAAAACGAACTGGTATGAAAACCATAAAAGGACAGAAAGCGGTAGTTACAGGTGGAAGCCGAGGACTTGGGCTGGGTATTGCAGAGGCTTTGGTAGCACAAGGGGCACATGTGACTGTTGTGGCCCGCGATCCGGGGCACCTTGCGAAAGTTTCTAAGCGGCTTGGCGTTGATGTGGTTAGTGGCGACATTACTGATAAAAACCTCGCAAATAGTATATTGCACGATATCCGACCATCAATACTAATACTTAATGCTGGTGCACCCCCCGTAATGGAGCCTCTTCATAAGCTCAGCTGGGAAAACTTTAACCGGGTTTGGGACGTGGATGTGAAAGCTTGTTTTTATTGGTTGCAGGCGTCAATACATCTCCCATTGCCACAAGGGAGCAGGGTAATTATTGGGTCGAGCGGAGCTGCTGCAACCGGTTCGCCACTATCCGGCAGTTATGCAGGTGCAAAACGTATGCAATGGTTTATGGCTGGATATGCCAACGGCGTAGCTA
>JABDFZ010000203.1 GCA_013286325.1 Bacteroidota bacterium
CTTCAGGGTCATCGAGCTTAAGGAGACTGGCACCAAGCACATACCGGCGCATTGGGCCAACGCCATGCGTTATAACTATCCAGCCATGCTCGGTTTCAATGGGAGAGCCGCAATTACCTATCTGGATAAATTCCCAGCTAAACTTAGGTTGCTGCAACATGATGGGTTTTTCCCAGATATTTATTTTATCGGAATACATGATGTAATTATTACATCCATCTATCCGCGATATCATAACATATTTACCATTTATCTTCCTCGGAAATAAAGCCAGGTTTTTATTTTGGGCCCCGTCGCCATATAACGGCATTATTTTAAAATTATAGAAATCATTTGTTTGAAGCAGCTTAGGCATTATCAACGAACCATCGTATGCGGTATAGGTGGCGTAGTAAACGGCACTATCATCATCGTTTTTAAAATGTACGAACCGGGCATCTTCAATTCCTTTACGCTCGTATTCCGAAATAGGGAATATTACACGGTCGGATATATCAGTATCCAGCGAAAAAACAATTTCGTAATAGGAGTCGGCCAGCCATAGCACTTTATCATATTCCAGCTTCATCATATCTGCTTCATGCAGTTTTTGCGAGTCGCTAATTATCCGGCGCAGGTTTGCATATTCAAAATGATGATCGAGTTTCGATTCAAGCTCATTTAATACATTGATGTCTATTTGGGTTACTTTGGCTTTTTCGAAGAATAATTTTTTGTTATAAACAGCATTTCTAACTATTTCGGCCTCATCGATGTAGCTTCCGGCAGGTAAAACAGTTATGTTATTTGCCGGATCAATGAGCGCCCTCCGGAAAGTTATAGATGAAATATGCCCTTCGCCCACAGCTCTGAAGCTAATAATAACCCGTCTTTCACCTTCCTGTAACTCTGTTTGATCGGGGTCCTCAACTATTGATGGGTTAAAAAATGCAGCCGATTCAATCGAGTATTCGTGTGTAAAATAAGAACCAATCAGCAGCTTTCGGTATACAGTTAATGAATCGTAATCGATATCAAGTTCGGCAAAAAGTGGCTTTAATTTACTACAATGACGGTTTAAGGCATGGGTAATGTTACGGTGCCGTTTTGAATATTCCTGCAATAAAGGCGAAACTATGCCAAAAGCAATTTCTTCGCTAATGGACATTACACGTTGAATTACTTCTTTAGCACGATCATTCCCATTAAAAAAGAATCTTGCAATAACACGTTTCGGATCGGGGTTTATTCTTATTGGTTTACGTTCAATGGAAAGTCTCATATAAAAAATTGCATTTATTCATTAACAGCAACACATCAAAATTGATTGCGGCAATTTATTAAATTAGTTGATTAAGTTAGATTAAGTTGAATGGTTGATTAAGGAAGTGTGTATAAAAAACTCAAACAAATGTATTTAACTTAATGAACTTAATCTAACCCAATCAACTTAAAACTAACTTTGGTAAATTGCCGCCTATGAATGTATTGATAATAGAAGATGAAAAAGGCCTTGCACTTGAGATAGACGAGTTTTTAAGTCATGAAGGTTTTACTATTGATCATGCGCATACAAAGAGCATTGCCGGTGAAAAGATATTTGTCAACAACTACGATTTTATATTGCTTGATCTGAACTTGCCTGATGGTGATGGTTTCGAACTGCTGCAATTGCTAAAAGGGTTGAAAGACAGGGATGATGCTATAATTATTTTAACAGCGCGAGGAGCTGTAGACGACCGCGTACATGGACTTGAGCAAGGAGCAGACGATTACCTTGCGAAGCCGTTTTCGTTAAATGAGCTATTGGCCCGTATACATGCCATAACCAGGCGTAAGCATAAACTGGACAGTAACGATATTGCCGTAAAGGAGTTCCGCATTAATATTCAAAACCGTACGGTACATTATAATAACGAACGGATCAACTTAACAAAAAAGGAATTTGAAATATTCAACTACCTGGTTTTAAACAAAAACAGGGTGATATCGCGCACAAATTTAACTGAACACGTTTGGGGCGATGTACTTGAAATTAATTCGGACTCGAATTTTGTTGATGTGCATGTTAAAAACCTGCGTAAAAAATTATCGCAGTTTGAAGCGATAGAATGGTTTGAAACAGTGAGAAGTATTGGGTACCGGGTTAATATTTGAGTTATTGTTGTAATGTTGGAAAGTCGAAATGTTATTAAAGGATAATTTATCAACTAAATACAAAGGCAACATTACAACTTTATAACATTCAAACTTTAAAACAACAAAATGAAACTACAAATAAAACTGGCTTTATATAACACTTTAACAAAGCTGGCTATTATTGTATTTACCGGTCTGCTTATTTTGTTTTCGCTCGAAAATATCACTTATTCGCACATTACGTTAAGGCTGAAAAACAAGAAAGACCTTTTTATAAAAAATCTTTCATCAAAGGAGATCAGCCAGATATTGAGCCAGCAGCAAAGCTTTACCAACTACAATATTTTAAAGGAAGAGTACATATTTCTGAAACAGATGCCTTATCAGCCTGACAGGCAGCCCACAGAGAATTTCAGCTCGCAGGCAAGAACTATCGAAAGGAGCACCGATAACTACCTTATCCTTACTTACCGGTTCAATTTTGATAAGCATAGTTACCTGCTCGAAATTGGGGATACTATGGATGCCGTAGTACAATTAAAGCAAACCATAAAAAAGTTTACGCTGCTAATGCTGGTGGTTGCTTTACTGCTGACCCTGGTTATCGACCTTATTTTTACTAAATACCTGCTGGCGCCCTTCTATAAAATTATTGACAGGAAACTGGTCAAAGTTAATGACCCAATGAACTTTGATTATGAAAAGGTTAAGACCAGTACGCAAGACTTTGAGTTGCTTGACGACAGCATAAGTAAGTTGATGAAGAAAATAACGGGTTTGTTTATTTTAGAAAAACAGTTTATTGCCAACGTATCGCATGAATTGCTTACGCCCATTTCTATTATTAGTTCGAGGCTGGAAAACATATTGTTGCATGAGGAATTGAAGGAGGACAGCGAGAATAAAATATTTGCATCGCTTAAAACCCT
>JABDFZ010000204.1 GCA_013286325.1 Bacteroidota bacterium
GTATAATGTACTACATATGTTAAGTTAAGCGGTTGTCCAACTGTGTAAGTGGAGGCATATGATGATTGTTGTATATTCGGAAACGAAAGCAGTTTATTTCTATTTGCTCCCGCGTCAAAATGTACTGTCCATCTGAAATCCTTTTTATCTATTGCTTTAAATCCCAGGGTTGTTTCCCATCCTGTATTCTGAATTGTCGCCGGGAAGTTTGACTCGACGAAAGTAAATCCTGTTATAGTTGGCAGTGTATATGATATTAATTGATCACTACTACGATTCCTATACCACGCTACTTCCAATGTCAGCCTGTCCTTCAGGAAACCAAGATCAATGGCGCCTTCCAATTTCTGATTATTTTGCCAATGCAAATTGGGATTGGCCAACTGTGTTGGTACATAGGCACTATTTCCCTGGTAAGGTGTTGTACCATTTGCGGAATAACGTGATAAGTATTGGTAATCAGGCAGCTGGTCGCTGCCGGTAAGGCCATAGCTACCTCTTAGTTTGCCAAAACTTAAGAACGTTAGATTGTTTTTGATAAAATTTTCTTCGGTAAAGATCCATGCTGCACCTACCGCCCCAAAGTTCCCGAATTGCTTTCCAGTGCCAAAACGTGAAGAGCCATCTCTCCTGGCTGTCAGGTTAAGAATATATTTGCTATCCCAATTATAATTTAACTGGCTTAACAAGGCTATATATCTAAATTGATAATAACCATCATTCGCACTTTTGGTAGGGGCGTTGGATATGGAATTGATCAGGTTATCATTTACATAACCTTGTCCTATTACCTCAATTGCATTTACGATTTGGTATTGATAAGTGCCGCCAAATAATACATCTAGATTGCCCTTTCCTATAAGCTTTTTGTATTCTATTTTAGGTTCAATAATATATTGGCTAGTACGGCTATTTTCGCTTATTGAACTACCGGTGGGATTAGTCGAGGGATCCAAAGAAATTATCGGTTCCAATTGACTATTGTTTAAAATTTGATTTGAAAAACCAAAGCCTGTTGAGAAATTCAAACCCTTTAATAATTGATAGGAAACATCCAGGTGACTATTCAACGTACCCGTACCCGCCTGATATGGTTGGAGAATCGAATAAAAAGGGAAACCGCTTTGAGTTAATGCCCATGGAGCATAATTTAAATGTCCATTTGCATCAAAAATACCGGGGGCATTTGGGGCCATTGTGACATTAGAGGGCAAAGATATCAGGTTGCCTTGTGTATAGGAATAAAAACTGGTGAAGAAAATGCCCAGGCGCTGATCAATACTTTTATGATTAATATTCACATGAAAGGATATACGCTGGTCCGCACCACTATAACTTAGAATGGGTTTTTCTGTGTGATAGGCTCCTGAAATACTGAAAGTAGTGAGATTATCTCCACCTGTTAGGTTTACTTGTGCATCTGTAGATTTGCCAAAACCACCCCATAACTTCTTTTGCCAATCTGTATAGCCATTGCCCCATTGCAAAAGGTCATAAGCATTGGAAATATCGGGTGTAATCCCATCATTTTTAAATGCTTCCTGCCGCATTTCGATATACTGCTGGGTATTCAGCATTTGGTAATTTTGTGTGACCACGCTTATTCCTTCGTTTACTGAAGCATCCATTTTTGTTTTACCTCCCTTACCCTTTTTTGTGGTAATGATGATCACACCATTTGCACCGCGCGAGCCATAAATAGCAGTAGCGTCGGCGTCTTTAAGAACACTGACACTTTCAATGTCGGTCGGGTTGATCGCGAATAAAGGGCTTTGTCCCTGTGCAGGCCCGCTTACTATTGCGTTACCGTTCAAAAACGGTATTGCGCCCCGGCCATTATTACTCCCTGTTCCATTTAAAGTCCAGGGCACACCGTCAACAATAAACAAAGGATCAGATTTGCCGCCCAAATTAGCTCGGCCCCTTATTTCTACACCTACAGGGGCACTGGCATACCCGCTGTTTTGTGTTATGATTAAACCAGGTATCTTTCCATACAAAGCTTCCAACAGGTTCATTACAGGCTGCTTTGCTATCTCGGCACCAGATACGGTACCAATATCTCCTGTAGCCAATCGTTGTGAGGTTTGGCCATAAGCTTTTACGACGACCGCATCTAAAGCATTAGTGGTTTCCTCCAATATCACATTGAAGACAGTTTGATCGCCTACTTTTATGGATGCTGGTTTATACCCAATGTAGGTGACCGTAATAATATCATCTGATAGTACACCCCGTAAAGTAAAGTTTCCTTTTTCATCGGTTAGCATCCCAGATTTTGTACGCTTGATTAAAACTGTGGCATTTACTAATGCTACACCTTGTTTATCAGCTACGTGGCCGGTTACATCTTTTGGTGGAATGGGTGTTGTTTTTTGAGCGGGCTGTTCCTCTTTCCTTTTTACACCGATGGCATTACCTGCAATCGTATAAGTCAAAGGCTGTCCTTTAAAACATTGCTCAAGGGCGTCCTGAACGGAAACATCTTTTAAGTTGATCGTGATGTTTGATGTGCCGCTAAGAGTATTTGTTTCGTAAAAAAAGGCGTAACCAGTCTGTTTTTTAATATCGTTAAATACTTTTTCCAGCGAGGCATCCTTTTCATTCAAGGTGATTTTCTGTGCATAGCTTGCCGCTGTAACATGCAGGCAAGCTATCGTAACGAAGAGAATAATTAGCTTCATCACCAGGAGGGTTTTGTATATCCTGCCCCGTTTTTTACGCACGGGGCAACAGAGCGTATAAAAATTCATACTTTTGTTGTGTTTGGGTTAATACATAAAATGGTTGTCCAAATTGTTTTATCCCGACTTATCGGGAACGGGTTAACTCAAATTCTTGCCGGTCGTGTTCCACCACTTCCGGCTTTTTTATGGGTTAACCCCTACAGTCATGTCTCTATTTTATCATAAGCGTTCTTTTTTAATGGGTTGATCAATGGTTTATCGTTCTCATTAAGGTTTTACAATCAATGTCTTGCCTTCCAGCTTA
>JABDFZ010000205.1 GCA_013286325.1 Bacteroidota bacterium
ACGCGCCATCGCCATAAATAACTACAGCTCAAGCGACTCCGCAATTGAATTATTCGGCGCTGTTAATGGCTTAATATTAACCGATGCTGAACGCAGCGCAGCTGATGAAACGCTTGATGGTGGTTATAAGCTAAAACTAACCAATCCGGATAAACTAAGGGAACCTTACCCACCCCGTGCAGTATCAATAGCGCCCGAAAGCGGCCCGGCAACTTATGCAAGCACCATTGCAGCTTTAGAGGCACTGGCAGCGGCTTAATAAAGTCCATAGTCGATGGACGATAGTCTATAGTTATTTTTTACCGGCACCTGGTACTATGGACTATCGTCTATGGGCCATGGACTAAAACAAATTACAAATGACTAATAAAAAATATGTCTTAAAACCCGGCAAGCATCAGTTCGCCCCGGGTTCGCACGCAGAGCACGATAATGATAACCTAAGCGATGCCGAAGCAGAGTGGTATTTGGCAAGGTATCCGCATATAGCACAATTGTTTGAGGAAAGTCCGGAAGTCGGAAAGACCGAAAGTCCGAAAGTAAAAAGAAAGCGGATTGATCAAAATAAATCGGTGTAACGGCGAAGCCCTCTTGAACACCTTTAAAAATAGACAATTGTGAAAAATCATTTCAAAATCGGTGTAATCCAAAAAATATGAAAACTTACTTACCACAAATAGAACGCCGCATTTTTGTACGCCCAAATCAAACCTTCGGCATCCTGAATTACGATATGGATAATGCCTATCCACAGCGGATGCTCGAGCTGGTTGGTGCATCGCCAACTGCTAAAGATTGCTGGAACAAAAGGGCAAAATTCATAGCCGGTAATGGCTTTGAAGCACCTGAACTTGGAAGGCAAGTAATTAACCAAAAGGGATTAACCCTGGCAAAATTATTAAAAGCTGTAGCTACCGATAAGGCTTTGTTCACAGGGTTCGGCATCCATGTAAATTATACTGCAGGTTTTAAAATAGCATCTGTTAATTACATAAAGTTTGAAGACATCCGCATAGGCGATACCGATTGTCCTGATACTGCTGATAAGTTTGCCATCTATTCCGACTGGGGTCGCAAAACCTGGAAAAATATCATGCGCAGCAAGATAACGTTCCTTGATAGGTATAACCCCGATGAACAGGCAATAAAAGATCAGGTACTGGCAGCAGGGGGCTGGGAAAACTATAAAGGGCAGCTATACTATTTTAATCCGGAGGTTGATGATTATCCGCTAATAGAGGCCGACAGTGTTTGGGAAGATTTTGAAACCGAAGCCGGTATAAAAATCTTTAACAACCGCGAAGTAACAACTGGTTTTTTGCCTTCAACTATGCTGTTTATGCAATCGCGAAGGGAAGAGGCCGATAACAGCCGCCCGGATAGTGATGAACCGCATTACGGCAATTCACCTTCTCAGCTCGAAAAAGACCTGGGTTCTTTCCAGGGGGCAAAAAGCGCTCAAAAGATCATCGTAATTGAATATGAAGACGAAAGCTCAAAACCCGAGTTTCAACCCTATTCCATTCAAAACAATGACAAGCTTTTTGAAGCCACCGAGAAATCTGTTGAGGCACGGATCATCAAAGGATTTTCTATCCCGAAAGAGCTGATCAATGCCGAAAAATCATCCGGCTTAAGCAATGGCGGCGAAAAGAAACAAGCTATTTGCGAGTTTAATGACAATACCGCACCTGACAGATTGGAGCTTTCAGAAACCTTTGCCGAAATATTCAGTCATTTTTATACAGACATTAACCCAGCCGGCAACTGGAATATATTGCAGGTTCCGGCAAATGTTGCTGATGACACTGCTGGCATAAAAGCAGGCAACAGTATTAACCAGTTGCTGCTCTCAAACATCCCTGCCGAAAACAAAATAGCCATACTGATTTATGCTTACGGCTTTAAACAGGCTGAGGCTGAAGCGATGGCAATAGGGAGTTGAGTAAGTTGATTGAGTGTATTAGGTTGATTAGGTTATAAATACTGCCCCCTACAACCTCTGTAACGCTTACAACATACAACCCTTATTAACTCAATCAACCTAATCTAACTTAATCAACTAAAAGAATGCAACTTATCAACCAAACTACATTTCAGCGATACGAGGATATCTCTGTAAATATAAAACCCGAGCGGCTTAACGTATTTATAAAAAAAGCCCAGGATCTGGACCTGAAGCCGTTTTTAGGCCATGCCTTGTATTACGATTTTATCCAGCATTTTAATGATGACGGCACAATAAAAGACGATGCACCGCAACCATATAAAGACCTGTTTAACGGCAGCGAATACCTGGATAAATATGGTCACATAGTTTTATACGAAGGGCTGCAGCCAACCTTGGTTTACTTCACCTTTGCCCGGTTTATTGAGGCGGACGCTATACATTATACCCCTACCGGCCCGGTAGTAAAACACCATGATAATGGCGATGCAGTTGCACCAAAAGACATTGTAAAGCTTGTGCAGCAGCAACGCAGTGTAGCCAATGCACACGCCAACGAGGTTGAAAAATTTCTGTGGGACAATAAAGCCGACTTCCCGCTATGGCAATATAATGGTAAGAACAAGAGCAGCAGGCAAGCCGGGCCGCGGATAAGAAGTGTGGATAGAACCCATTTTAACAACCCATCAGGATACGACCCGGCCGGTACCAGCGACTTCCTGCCGCTTTATGAATTCATGAACTAATAACACGATTTACTGACGATTTCACTGATTAAGGTATGATTTCACCGATTTAACTTTTTAAACGCAATCATCTGTTAATCCAATCATCATTAAATCGGTGAAATCTTTCTCAAATCTGTGTAATCAAAAAAAATATAATTATGCCAACAGACAAAAAAATAAGCGAATTACCAGTCGCCACGTCCATAAATGCGTCCGATATTTCTGTGCTTGTTAGTGGCGCAACAGACTATCAGTATAATTTTACTTTAC
>JABDFZ010000206.1:0-624 GCA_013286325.1 Bacteroidota bacterium
GAAAAGAAACAGGTAGCTTTTCTCCTGGCTCTTGACTCTTATTGTCCTGATTCTTTCTAACAAGCTATTCCAATAAAGACTTTTCCTGCATCAACCCTTATGGGGTAGGTTTTTATCTGACAATTATCACCATCGCTTAAACATTCACCTGTTAGTAATGAAAATGTTTTTTTGTGAAACGGGCAGGCTACCTTGGGCTCGCAATGTTCGCCAGAGCTTCCGATCATGCCTCTTGATAAAGCCATTTGCTGTTTGTGGGGGCATAAGTTTTGGGTTGCATACCATTCCTGCCTGCGGGTAAAATTATAGATAGCAATTTGTTCATCGCCATGTTTTATACAGGCTCCGCCATTTTCAGGAACATCATCTGTGTAGCAGGCCAGAATCCAATTTATTTCTGTTAACGTTTCCATATCGTATATTTAATTATTACCACTCTTTTGCTTTTACCTGGTTGCGCATGGTGTCGAACTGAACGCTTGGGTCCTTTTCTTCGGGCGCGTTTATAAAATGCGAGAAGCGTTTGCGCATATCTGGGTTTGAAATAGCCTCCTTCCACTCACAATGGTAGGTGTCAACCAATTGCTGCATTTCTTCTTCCAGGCTTTCTGCTATCCCCAGGCT
>JABDFZ010000206.1:634-2899 GCA_013286325.1 Bacteroidota bacterium
ATAATTACGTTTTTTAAATAGCTCATTCCGCCGTCCATTTTATTTAACCAGGTTGCGGTGCGGGTAAGCGGATCGGCTGTTTTAATGTAAAACATCAGGAACCTGTCCAGATATTTTACCAGGGTTTCTTTGTCAATATCGGTAGCCAGCAATAGGGCGTGCTGTGGTTTGGAGCCGCCGTTGCCGCAGATGTAAAGGTTCCAGCCTTTTTCGGTGGCTATAATTCCAAAATCTTTTGACTGTGCTTCGGCGCATTCCCTAACGCAGCCACTAACGCCACCCTTTAATTTATGCGGAGACCTGATCCCTTTATACCGGTCCTCAATTTCAATTGCAAATGACACGCTGTCGTGCAGGCCAAAACGGCACCAGGTACTACCTACACAACTTTTAATGGTGCGCAAAGCTTTGCCATAAGCATGGCCGCTTTCGAAACCGGCATCAATTAATTCTTACCATATAGCAGGCAGGTCATTTACATGTGCGCCAAACAGATCAATCCGCTGGCCGCCAGTTATTTTGGTATATAAATTATATTTTTTAGCTACAGTGCCAATTACGATTAATTTATCGGGTGTAATTTCACCACCCGGAATGCGAGGCACAACAGAATAAGTGCCTCCCTTTTGGATATTAGCCAAAAATCTGTCATTGCTATCCTGGATCGTATCCTGTTTTACAATTACCTCGTTCCATAAGCTCGACAGGATGCTTGCCACAACGGGCTTGCAGGTTTCGCAGCCATCGCCTTTGCCAAAATGATCAAGCACTATATCGTAGTTTTTTATTTGCCCTATCTTGATAAGATCAAATAGTTCCTGGCGGGAATAGTCGAAATGCTCACATATTACATTTTTAATATATACGCCATTGGCTTTCATGGTGCCTGCTACCAGGTCTTTTACCAGCGGAATACATCCGCCACAACCTGTACCGGCTTTGGTGCATTTTTTTATACTATCAACATTGGCAGCGCCATCGTTAACAACGCCGCATATGGCGGATTTGGTAACGGCCTCGCACGAGCAGATCAGCGCATCATCAGGCAGGCTCATTACGCCTGCGCCTGTAGTTTCCCCATTGCCCCTTGATCCCAATATAAGGTCCTCTGGGTTTGGCGGCAGGATCATTTTATTGTTAACGGTTTGCAATAGCATATTATAGGCATCGGCTTCGCCAATTAAAATGCCGCCCAATAAGTATTTGCCATCGGTGCTGAGGTTGATCCTTTTGTAAATGCCTTTATGGGTATCTTCAAAAACTATGGTGCGGCAATCCGGCTCGGTAATAAATGCATCGCCAAAACTTGCCACGTCAACACCAATCAGTTTTAGTTTAGTGCTCATATCATAACCATAAAACAGCTTGCTGCCGCCTGTTAGCTGGTTGACCACGATATCGGCCATTTCGTAGCCTGGGGCAACCAGGCCATATATCATATTTTCATACAGGGCGCATTCGCCTATGGCAAAAATACTTTCATCGCTGGTTTGCATTTTTTCATTTACTAAAATGCCGCCACGGGTGCCTGTATGCAGGTCTGCCAGTTTCGCTAGTTCATCGCGCGGCCTTATTCCGGCTGATATTACCAGCATGTCAACAGCTAGCGCGCTTTCGTCATTAAAATGCAGTGCTTCTATTTTGTGCGAGCCGCCAATATAAGCGGTGCTTTTATTGAGGTGGATATTTAAGCCGAGATCGGTTAGTTTTGATTGCAGCATAGCGCTGCCTGCCGAATCAATTTGCCTTGGCATAAGGCGGGGGGCGAATTCAATTACATGTGTTTCGTTAATCCCCAAATCAATTAAAGCCTTGGCTGCTTCAAGCCCTAACAGGCCGCCGCCCATCACGGCGCATTTTTTTTACGTTAGGTGCGTAAGCTTTGATAAGCTCTAAATCGTCAATTGTGCGATAAACAAATACGCCATCTTTTTCTACGCCCGGTATATCAGGTACAAACGCAGATGAGCCTGTTGCTAATACCAGGTAGTCATATTCAAAAGTATCGCCAAGCAATGCATGTACGGTTTTTGTCGACCGGTTTATTTCCTGTACGGGATTGCCAAGGTGTAAAACTATATCATGCTCAGCATACCATGCTTCGGTTGAAAGAGAAAGATCAGCTGCAGATTTTCCGTTAAAATATTCACTCAGGTGAACACGGTCATAAGCAGCGCGTGATTCCTCGCCAAATACAATGATCCTGAACGCTGACGTTTTAGCTACCAGTTTTTCACAAAACTTGTAACCTACCATGCCGTTCCC
>JABDFZ010000207.1 GCA_013286325.1 Bacteroidota bacterium
GAACTCATGCGGATACCGGTTAAAATGTTCGGGCAACAGGTTTACGCGTTCCAACAATTCCAAAACCTTTTGTTTACGTTTGGCATTATTGGTATAAAACTGGCGTACCTGTAAAGGCTCCATTAGCGAATCGCCAACCGTTAAACGCGGGTTAAGAGATGAGTACGGGTCCTGAAAAATGATCTGTATATCCTTGCGGATTTCCCTGAGATCATCTTTTTTTAGGTTGCGCAAGTCGGTGTTTTCAAATAAAATATTGCCTGATGTAGGCTCTATCAAACGTAAAATACTTCTGCCTAAGGTAGTTTTTCCGCAACCCGATTCACCTACAAGTCCAAGCGTTTCGCCCGGATAAACCTCAAAACTGACTTCATTGACAGCCTTAACAAAGCCTTTCGACCTGCTAAAGAACCCACTATTTAAAGGGAACCAGGTATTAAGGCTGCTTATTTTTAATAAAGGTTGCTGGCTGTATAACTTACTTTTTCGTTCCTGTATCTCATTTGGCAAATAAGCATAGCCTTCTCTTATTTTTTCAATACTACTTGCTTTTTTGTCTTCAGTATCCAAAAAATCAGCTATAACAGGGAGTTTTTTTAAATGAAGATCAGGCGATGGGCGGCAAGCCAGCAAGCCTTTGGTATAAGGATGTTTGGGATGCGAGAATAGTTGCTTTACCGGAGCCTCTTCCACAACCTCACCCTTATACATTACCAGAACACGGTCGGCAATTTCGCTGATCACACCTAAATCGTGCGATATAAATATCAGGCTCATATTGCGTTCGGCCTTTAGCTTTAGCAACAGCTCAATGATGGTCTTTTGTACAGTAACATCAAGGGCAGTGGTAGGCTCATCGGCAATCAGTATCTCCGGGTTACAGGATAAAGTCATTGCAATCATCACCCTTTGTTTTTGTCCGCCAGAGATTTGATGTGGATAACTATCAAAAATAGCTTCCGGTCGGGGCAGTTGCACTTCTTTAAACAAGTCTATAGTCTTTTTCTTTGCCTCTGCGTTGCCTGTTTTAAGGTGTAACTGAATAGCTTCAGTTATCTGGAAACCACAAGTTAAAACCGGGTTAAGAGAAGTCATTGGCTCCTGGAAGATCATAGCCATCTGATTGCCCCTTATTTCCCGCATTGCATCTTCAGTCAAATCACATAAGCTGTTGCCATTCAAAACGATATGACCTTTTATTACTGCCTGATCCTTATTTAACAAACGCATCAACGCCAGCGAAGTAACAGACTTACCTGAACCCGATTCTCCAACAATACCGATAGTTTCGCCTTTGCTCAACCTGAAGGAAATACCCTTAACTGCTTCAAACAAGCCATTTTGAGTTTTGAATTTAATATTCAGATCATTTACCTGCAGCATTATTGGCCAACTATAGTTATGCTCTCATCAGTTATTAATTCTTCGCCCCGGTATCGCCTTAACAACTGGGCAGTAGCTACAACATCCTTTTGGCAATAAGTGCAAATGCGTTCCAATTCATTATCAACCCAGTAAACTTTACCCACCATACTTCCATCTATATCATCTTTTGGGGTTGGGATATTAAAAATAGCCGTAAGCAGGCTGAGTGAAGTGAAATTTTTATAATCGCCGAACTTCCATAGCTCCATCGTATCAAGGTGATTCACTTCCCATGGTTTTTTGCCCGATATTTCCAATTGTGCCGGTATTTTTACACCATTTATCAGCATCCGGCGGCATATATACGGGAAATCAAACTCCTTGCCATTATGGGCACAAAGGATCAGGCTTGCAGGTTGACTGGTCAATAATGATGAAAACTGTTCAAGCAGCTCTTTTTCTACATGCGAAGCAAACGATTTTACACGTAACCCAGTCTTTTTACCATTGAGAAATATTCCTACTGATATGCAAATGATCTTTCCAAATTCAGCCCATATCCCGGCCCGCTCATAAAATGCTTCTGCTGTTTCCTCTTTACGCTGATGCAGCGTTTTAAGATCCCACAACTTTTGAAAATGCTCCGGGACCTCGTCAAAACTTTTGTATTGCGGAACAGTTTCAATATCAAGTACCATCAGGTTATGAAGGTCGTATTGTTCAAGCATTGGCTGTTTTCTCTTTTTTGAGCCAAGATAGTAAATCAGTTGGCAGTTTGCAGTGTGCAGTTGGCAGTTTTTAATATCGAGGCGTTGAAATTTACAATTAAACCATCCTGGTCCAGCTATGAACCATCAACTATGAACAATCTACTACTTTGCCAGTACTTCAAACCCGATGTGTACGGTATTTCCATTTCCGTCCACCAAGGTGAGTTGGTGTTTTCCTGGTGTTGGATTTAGGGCTATCTGGTGAAAATCCCTGGTTTCGCCAATATATTTATCGTCCAGGTGCCAGAATATTTTTACGCCAGCCTGCCTGTGTGCTGCATTAAAAATAACTCTTCCGCGGCTGCCATCAGCTTCCAAAGGAACATAGATCTTAGCTCCGTCTTTGGGATAGATCACTTCCATTGGTGATGCGTTTTCAGCTTGTACACAATCCGGCCTGAAAGGCGGCAAAACCCTGTACTGGTAATTTTTTGTTTTATAATAATATTCCATTGAAGGCGGTAGTACGAACCAGTTTTTGTTAATGATCTGATCGGGAGGAACACAATTACCCGTTACCTGCCATTTACCATCGGTGCTTAAATGTACCAATTGATGATAGGGGCAAACCGGCGCTTTTAAGCCACTTTTAGGCACCCACATATCATCAGTGTCATCACAATATTCACCTGCACGGTAACCGCTTTGATGACATACCTTTATTTTTACCATCTCGCCAACCTGCATTTCAAACCAGTCGCGCGTTACGGGTAATAACCTGAAAATTTC
>JABDFZ010000208.1 GCA_013286325.1 Bacteroidota bacterium
AACGGGAACTCCGGATTTAGTTCTTTGCACAATGCCTGCAAGCCGGCTAAAGCCTCTTTGGTTTTACCCGGTTGGGTACGTACCAAAATATCGCCTCCGGTCATATTACCTTTTGGCATCCGGATTATTAACGGCAAGATCTGTTTATGCAGGGATTGAAAATGAAAATCTTTCACCAGACCAATGATCTTGCCCGTACGCCCCCACATGGTTATTGTGCGGCCAATGGGATTTGCATAGCCTAACTTTTGCTGGGTTACCTGGTTAATGATAAAATTATCCGAATCGGTTGGGAAATCCTTTGAAAAGTCCCTGCCTTCAAGCATTTTCAACTTCATGGTATGAATAAAATCGTAGCTTACTGCAATATAGGGAAATGGAATGGTGACATTGGCGTCCTTTCCTTCCCAACTCACACTAATTGTACTATTATCAATATTAGTGGGATTATCAGAAATATCACTAACCGACTGAATACCGGGCAGCATCATAGCCTCGTTCTTAAAAGCGTTATATTTTTTTTCAAGATCGCCCTCTATATGTATATAAACAAGGTTCTCTTTATCGTACCCAAGGTTACGGTTCTGGATAAAATTCACCTGCCGGGAAACTACTATAGTAGCAATGATTAATACTGATGAAAGTACAAACTGGAACACCACCAAGCCTTTGCGAAACCATACCGTACCGGAATCGAGCTTTAAAGTCCCTTTCAAAACTTTAACCGGGTTAAATGACGAAAGGAACAATGCGGGATAACTGCCTGAAACAAGCCCGGTAATTACTGTAATTATCATCAGCCTTAGCCAAAATGAAGCCTGGTTAAATGGCATGATAATTTCCTTTTGGGTGATATTATTAAATGCAGGCAGCAGTGCACTTGTTAAAACCAATGCAACCACAACAGCCAGCGAGGTAAGCAGAAATGACTCGCCTATAAACTGCCGTATCAATACCCCTTTTACAGCACCCATTACCTTGCGCACACCAATTTCCCTTGTCCGCTTAACAGATTGCGCGGTGGTGAGGTTCATGAAATTAATGCAAGCTATCAGCAATACAAAAACGGCTATAATGCTAAATAACCGCACATATTCAATACGCCCTCCGGTTATTTCACCATTTACAAAGTTGGAGTGCAGATAAACTTCGCTAAATTTTTGCAACGCATGTTCAACCCGGTATGATTTATTACGTTTACTATACGTTTCTAAAAAGTGCGTCATTTTGCGGTTAACCGAAGAAAAATCGGCATCCTTGCGCAATTGTACAAAGGTTAGCGGGCCACTGTTATCCCAGCGTTTTGAACCGGGGTATTCTGCAAGGTAAGCCTCCCAGTTTATTAGGTATTCAAATTTGCGCGATGAGTTTTCCGGTAGGTCTTTAAATACCGCGGTAACGGTAAAATCCTTTTTATTTTCAAACCTAATGGTTTTTCCAATGGCATCTTCAGGGCTTGCAAAAAACATGGAAGCCATTTTTTGAGAGATGGCAATGCTCAATGGCGAGTTTAAAGCATCATTAACCGATCCTTTTATGAGCGGATAACTGAACATTTTAAAAACATCGGCCCCGGCAAATGTGCCACTCAGTTTTAGAATTTTGTTATTGGCCCTGAACGTGTGATTATCGTTCTCATCGCTCATGTTAATAGCGTATTCAACCTCAGGCAGCACCTTTTTTAGTTCTTCACCAAGCAAAGCAGGGGTATCATAGTTACCATCTATTTTATGGTCATAATATTCCCTTTCGTAAACTTTATACAAACGATCGCCATTGGCGTGATAAGCATCAATACTTAATTCGTTTTGTACCCATAACAAAATCAATAAACTACAAGCCAGGCCAACAGACAAACCTGAAATATTTATGAATGTATGGGCCTTGTTTTTCACCAGATTACGAAAGGCCACTTTTAAATAACTCTTTATCATTGATCGGTTTATTGATTCCTTTTTTTATTGCAAAATCAGGTAGAATATTATTCATTTTTATCCTACTACCTGCATGTTATTAACTGTCAAATTTTAACCTCCCCCTAATAGGGTGATTTTTCATTTATTTGGATACTTATTATTGTTATCATTTTAATACCCGGTAATCCTAATAAGCAGCATGGTCTTTATTATCTAATAATCAATAAAATACATGCCACTTATATAAATATTTGATTATCAATATTATATAATATAATTCTCTAACAAGAATGTTCGCATCCGAACAGTTCCCGTGCGTTTTTGACGCGTTTTGCAATGGAAAATCTAAAAGTTTTAATGGGTGTAACATATTCGTTTAACACTCGTCATACATTTAATAAGTAAAAAACTTTATAATTTAGCTTATTATAAAAACATACCTTCCTTAAACAATGAGAAAATTTTACTTTATATTTTTTCTTCTTTTCACACAGTTATCATTCGCGCAAAAAAACTTATATCCAGTGCGGAAAGCTAATTGACGGTGTTTCAAATACTGTTCAGGAGCAGGTAACCATAATTGTTGAAGGCAGCACAATCACCGGAATACAAAAGGGGTATGCAGCAGGCGGGGTAAATGATCATGTAATCTCCCTGAAAGATAAAACTGTGATGCCCGGACTTATTGATTGCCATGTACACCTGGAAAACCAGTTCAGCAAAAATACTATTTTAGAGCAGTTTACTTTAACTGATGCTGATATTGCCTATAACGCAGCCGTATTTGCAAAAAGAACTTTAATGGCTGGTTTTACCACTGTTCGTGACCTTGGCGGCACAGGGGTTAATATCAGCTTAAGAAATGCCGTTCAGCATGGTTTGACC
>JABDFZ010000209.1 GCA_013286325.1 Bacteroidota bacterium
TTTTATACATAAAATATAAAAACATGGTAAAAAAGTTTAATAAATGAATAAAATAGATTTAGAAATCTGATAATCTGCAAGTTACCTTGCGATGCTTAAAACTAAAAAAGAAACTTATATGATTAAACTTAGACAAACGCTCATTTTGCTGTGTTTTTTGTTTTATACAGTAACTCTGTATGCGCAAACACAGGCTGTTACAGGTACAGTAACAGATAATACAGGAGCCGCCCTTGCAGGGGTAACGGTTGGAGTAAAAGGCAAAAAACTTGTTGCTGTAACAGATGCAAATGGCAGGTTTAGCATTACAATCGGTAATGTAGCTACTGATGTACTTGTATTAAGTTACGTAGGATTTCAGAAACGTGAAGTCAGCTTAAACGGACAAAATAACATTACAGTTTTACTTCAGCCGGCAACCGGCAATTTAGGCGAGGTTGTAGTAGTAGGATATGGCACACAAAAAAGAGCCGATCTTACAGGTGCTGTAAGTACTATTAAAGCAGATGTACTGAACGACCGGCCAATTACAGATGCATCTCAGGCTTTATCCGGAACAGCATCTGGTGTTTGGGTAAACCAATCTTCAGGACAGCCTGGTTCAGATGGCGCAAATATTCTTATCAGGGGAGTCGGAACTCTGGGTAATTCTTATCCATTAGTAATTGTCGACGGGCTAATCAGCTCAATGGGAAGTGTCAATCCAAGTGATATCGCATCAATAACTGTTTTAAAGGATGCAGCGTCGGCAGCTATTTATGGTTCGAGAGCGGCAAACGGTGTAGTGCTGATACAAACTAAAAGAGGAAAAAAGGGAGCGCCGCAGTTTGACTTTACCACCAGCTTTGGCAGCCAGAAAGCAACGGATTTGCCCCATCAGGTTACAAATTCTGTTCAGTACATGAACTTGTATAATCAAGCCCTGGCCAATCAGGGACAGCCTGCTTTTTTCACTCCATCTACTATCTCAAAGTACCAGGATGGAAAAGACCCGCTTATCTACCCAAATAATGATTGGTTTAGTTTGATTTTTGGGCCTGCATACATCAATGATAATAACTTAAAAATATCAGGAGGAACAGATGCTACACAATACATGGTTTCTTTAGGGTATCTGGATCAGAATGGCATTGTGAAAAATGATAATTCAAAAAGATACTCAGCCCTAGTGAACCTTAATTCGCGCATTAGTAAAGCTGTGGATTTTGGAATAAACATGAATCTTATCCATCAAACTCAAAATCAATCATGGTACAATGGCAGTTCAAACGGTATGATTACCGAAGTAATGCGGGCATTGCCAATGTACGGCACTTATACTTCAACCGGTCAATATGCTGGCACATGGGTAAACGTAATTAACGCACAGATCAACAATCCATATTCTATGGTTGATGAAGGATTGAACCGGGGCATTGGAAACCTTATGCAAGGCAGCGGTTTCTTTAATGTGGAGCCTATTAAAGGTTTGAAATGGAATGTAACCGGGGGCCTAAATTATGGAGATGGCCAGGGCGAGGTATTTGATCCCCTAATTTATGTATTTAACCCGCTTACAGGTGCTCAGCAAAATCAGGTCGGTAACGGGCCTCCATCCAGATCCCTGACGGATAGCTACAGTAATAACTTACGCACTACTTTGTACTCTACTCTTTCTTATACCAAAACCATTGCAACAGATCATAGTATAACAGCATTGATTGGTTATAACCAGGAGCAATATTCTCAGCGGTCTTTTCAATCTTACACTGAAGGATTTCAAACAAATTCACTCACTGAACTCAACGCCGGTTCTACTAACCCGCAGGTTGCAGGTACATCATCTGCTTATGCTATCCGGTCGTATTTTGGAAGGCTAAATTATGCCTTTAAGGATAAATATTTGCTGGAAGCCAATTTGAGGAGTGATGGATCTTCACGGTTTGCTGCCAATAAGCGGTGGGGCTTCTTCCCTTCCTTCTCCGCAGGATGGAGAGTGATTGAGGAGTCGTTCCTGAAAGATCAAAACATATTCAGCAATCTAAAGCTTAGGGCATCCTGGGGAAGATTGGGAAATGATCAAATAGGCTTATATGGTTACATCCCAACGCTTAGCCTGGGATCTCTATATGATTTCAATAGCCAGATAACCGGCGGGGTTGCACAAACCGCGCTTTCTAATCCAAATATTACCTGGGAAACTTCTACAAAAAAGGATGCTGGTGTAGAAATGGGTTTCTTCCAAAATAAATTAAGCGTCGAAGCTGATTATTTCGATGAGCAGCGGAGTGGTATCCTTCAAACCCTTAACATACCATGGATTATTGGTAACCTCACCCCTCCTACCGTTAACCTGGCCGGTGTGAATAATAGAGGCTGGGAACTCAGCACCAATTATTCGCAAAACATTGGAAAATTAAAGTTCAACGTAGGTTTTAACGTAACCCATGTACGCAACAAAGTGACCAATGTGCTTACTCCGCAGATCGGTACTAATGTAATAGAAGACGGGCAGCCTATCAACGCATTTTATATGGTTAAAGCAACTGGTATTTTTCAAACCCAGCAGGAGGTTGACAAAAGTGCTAAGCCAGCAACTAACACAACAGCTCCGGGAGATATTAAATATCAGGATATCAGCGGACCTAACGGCAAGCCTGATGGTGTAATTGATGATAACGACAGGCAAATTGTTGGCAAACCGATCCCTACGTGGACTTACGGGGCCAATCTTTCAGCCGCCTACCAGGGTGTTGACGTGAGTGTTTTATTGCAGGGCGTTGCCGATGTACAATCATATGTTGGT
>JABDFZ010000210.1 GCA_013286325.1 Bacteroidota bacterium
GTTCCCGTTTTTATCGAAAATTAATGCGCTGTAAATTTGTTTTTTAGCTTTGTCAATTTCCAATCTTACTTTAAAAAATGATTTGCTTATATCTTCTGGGGTAAGATCTATTTCCTGATAAATAGTACCGCCAATTTTCCTTTCGCCGGTGTATATGTATTTATACCCTTTCTCATAAATAGTGAATATTTTGGCGGGGTTCAGCCCTTCAGCGCTGTTATCAGCATTGTTAACCTGTACCTCATTATCTTTTTTAAGATAAGTCCATTGGGTTTTACCATCGCTGATGATCTCTTGTGTAATATCAAGTTTGTCGGATGCCTGTGCAGCGTATAAAGTTACCCTGAACTTGTTATCTTTCGACCTGGCAATCAACGTGCCGTTTTGTGTTTCCTTAATATTAGCCTGCTGATTTTCGAGGGTAAAGACAAAATCGGTTTTTATAACATCAAATGTCCGGTATTTTGCGCTAACCTTACTCAAAATAGCTTTGGCATCAGCATCTTTTTGCGCGAAGGAATAACTAACGCTTAAAATTAACAGTATAGAAAACAGGAGTGCTTTTTTCATTAGTCGTTTCTTAGTTCGGATAATTATCAATCCTTTGTTAAATAGTCTTTTTATAAAATTGTTTCTTCGTTATCAAATAAAACCCTTTGATCCTGTTTTTCAAAGATCATATAATTTTTAGAATCAAAGTTCAGGTAAAAGTTTAATTGCCTTTCGACAGTGTTTCCAGATGACGCTCAAGGCTGTATTCGTCGGGGTATAAAACTTCGCGGGCCTTGCTGCCTTCAAACGGGCCAACAATACCTGCTGCTTCCAATTGGTCAATAATTCGCCCTGCACGGTTATAGCCCAATTTCATTTTGCGTTGTATCAGTGATGTAGATCCTTGCTGATGTAATACAATCAATCTTGCAGCCTCATCAAATAACGGGTCGCGGTTATCAGGGTCAAATTCTTTCGCACTGCTGCTTTCTCCTTCGCCTACATATTCAGGCAGCAACATAGCCGAAGCATAACCTCGCTGGTTACCAATAAAATCAGAGATCCTTTCAACCTCATGCGTATCAACAAATGCACATTGCAAACGGATGAGATCACTTCCGGTTGATAATAGCATATCTCCGCGACCAATCAGCTGATCAGCTCCACCGCTGTCCAGAATGGTACGTGAATCTATTTTCGATAATACCCTGAATGCCAGCCTCGACGGGAAGTTGGCCTTGATAGTACCTGTAATAATATTAACCGACGGCCTTTGTGTTGCAATTACCAGGTGAATGCCTACCGCACGGGCCAGCTGTGCAATACGGGCAATAGGTACTTCAACCTCTTTGCCAGCAGTCATCATTAAATCAGCAAACTCATCTATTACCAATACAATGAATGGCAGATAGCGATGTTTCTCCGGATCACTTATTTTACGGTGAACAAATTTTTCGTTGTACTCTTTAAGGTTACGTACCTGTGCATCCTTCAACAGGTCATACCGTTGATCCATTTCAATACATAACGAATTCAGTGTATTAACCACCTTTTTAGTATCGGTAATAATAGCATCCGCCTCATCAGGAAGTTTAGCAAGGAAGTGCCTTTCTATTTTGCGGAAAAGTGTTAATTCTACCTTTTTAGGGTCAACCAGTACAAATTTAAGTTCTGCCGGATGTTTCTTGTAAAGGAGTGAAACTAAGATTGCATTAATCCCTACCGATTTACCCTGACCTGTGGCGCCTGCAACAAGTAAGTGAGGCATTTTGGCAAGGTCGGCTATAAATACTTCATTACTTATGGTTTTACCAAGTGCAATTGGCAGGTCCATAGTTGTATTCTGGAATTTCTCAGTTGCCAGTACAGAGCGCATCGACACCATTTCGGGGCTTTGATTAGGCACCTCAATGCCAATTGTACCTTTACCAGGCATCGGGGCTATAATACGAATGCCAAGTGCAGCCAGGCTCAATGCTATGTCATCCTCAAGGTTTTTGATCTTGGAGATGCGGACACCCGGAGCAGGGATAATTTCATATAAAGTTACTGTTGGGCCAATAGTCGCTTTTATTTTATCAATCTCGATATTATAATGGTTCAGTGTTTCAACAATCTTGTTCTTATTAGCCGCAAGTTCGTCCGAGTTTACATTTATTTTATTCGATCCATAGTTCTCAAGCAAATCGAGTGTAGGATACTTGTACGATGAAAGCTCGAGAGTATGGTCGTATTTTCCAAACTGGTCAACCAGGCTTTTCGCTTTATCTTCGTCACTTTTTTCAATATTCAGTACAGGTGTCGGTCTTGTAACGCCCACAGTTAAAGGTATCTCATTTTCAAATTCAGGCTCATGTTCCTTATCTGGGTCAGGTACTAATACTACGGGCTCGTGAAATACAGGGTTTTGTACAAATGGTTGCTGTGTAAGTGGCTCCGGCCTTACTGTATTTTCAGTGTCTTTTTGTTTGTTTGCCCGGCCCGGCCATTCATGTGGTATTGAAATTTCTTCGTCCTCCAGCACTGCAGGTTCAGGTACAATATCGCCAACTTCTCCGGTGGCAACCGTTTTTGGGCTGCGTTTCGGCAATTTAAAATCAATATTATAGGCGACTATCAGTATGGTTAAGGCTGCAAATATCAGTATTCCACCAGTACCAGTCTGGCCTATCTGTGCATCAAGCAGGCGGTTGCTCCAATAGCCAAAACCACCCTCTACATAATTGGGTGTATCAGCTATAAAGACATGAAAAAAACCTATTGTAACAGAGA
>JABDFZ010000211.1 GCA_013286325.1 Bacteroidota bacterium
TATTGGAGCTTAAAACATTTATTGAAGGTAAAGTCGACCTTACTAATGATGGCTCTGCATTTATAATAACCGACGACGAATTTGAGAGTGACATTTTTGTTGCCCCCCGCAAGCTGCGCACTGCATTAAACGGCGACCGTGTTAAGGTTTATGTTTATGCAAAAAACAAAGGAAAACATAAAGAAGGCGAAGTAATAGAGATATTACAGCGGGCCAAAATGGAGTTTACAGGTATTGTAAAACTATCAGAACGGTTTGCATTTTTTATCCCTGACGATCGCAAGATGATGCATGATATTTTTATCCCGATGAGCGACCTCAATGGCGCCAAAAATGGGATAAAAGCAGTCGCAGAAATTACCGACTGGCCTGTTGATGCTAAAAACCCTATTGGCCGTATTAAACATATTTTAGGTACCCAGGGCGAGAATGATACGGAAATGAACGCCATCCTGGCTGAATATGGTTTCCCATTATCTTTCCCTAAAGAAGTTGAGCACGAATCAGAAGAAATTTCTGATGTCATAACCAAAGAAGAAATAGCCCGGAGACGTGATTTCAGAAACGTTACCACTTTTAATATCGATCCGTTTGATGCCAAGGATTTTGATGATGCATTGTCGTTCAGGATATTGGAAAATGGAAATTACGAAGTTGGTGTTCATATTGCTGATGTATCACACTATATTCAGCCTGATTCTGCCCTGGATAAAGAAGCGCTTGATCGTGCAACATCTGTTTACCTGGTGGATAGAGTGATCCCGATGCTGCCTGAACGATTGTCGAATGGGTTATGTTCATTACGCCCGAAAGAAGATAAACTTTGCTTTGCTGCTGTTTTTGAACTGGATGAAGATGCCTATATCATTAACGAATGGTTTGGTAAAACAGTAATACACTCCGACAGGCGCTTTACTTACGAAGAAGTGCAGGAAGTGATTGAGAACAAAAACGGAGATTTTGATAAGGAAATATTAAAACTGAACGCTTTAGCTTATAAATTACGTGAACGAAAATTCAGGCATGGTGCCATCAGCTTTGAAACAACCGAAGTAAAGTTTAAGCTTGATGAACATGGCAAACCTATTGGTGTATATGTTAAAGAGCGGAAAGATGCCCACAAGCTGATTGAAGACTTTATGCTGCTGGCTAACCGCAAAGTTGCCGAGTATGTAAGTAAAATGGGTAAAGGGAAGCACAAATATACCTTTGTATACCGTGTGCACGACTCTCCTAAACCAGAATCATTGGCAAGTTTTGCACAGTTTGCTTTAAGGTTTGGTTATAAAATCAACACCAAATCGGACAAAGAAACAGCCAAATCCCTTAATTTTTTAATGGAAGATGTTGAGGGCAAAAAAGAGCAGAATGTGCTTACACAATTGGCCATCCGCTCAATGGCTAAAGCTATTTACACCACCAAAAGCAGCAGTCATTATGGCTTGGCTTTTGACCATTATACCCATTTCACCTCTCCTATCCGCCGGTATCCGGATGTTATGGTACACAGGTTGTTATTCCATTATTTAAATGGTGGGCAATCTGCCAATGCCGAACATTATGAGAAATTATGCCAGCATAGTTCGCAAATGGAGAAAAAAGCTGCTGATGCTGAACGCGCCTCGGTAAAATATAAACAGGCTGAATATTTACGCGACCAGGTTGGAAATGTATTTAGCGGTGTGATATCGGGTGTTACTGAATGGGGTATGTATGTGGAAATCATCGAAAATAAATGTGAAGGCATGATCCGATTGCGTGATATTTCGGATGACTTTTATACTTTAGACGAAAAAAACTATGCCATCATCGGCCAGCGTAAAAAGAAGGTTTACCAGCTTGGCGATGAAGTTAAAATAAGGGTAAAAAATGTCGATTTGACCAAAAAACAAATTGATTTTTCGCTGGTACAGGATTAGGGGGTAAGTTAATTAAGTTGGATTGTTAATATTGACAAAATCAGGGAAATCATTCTCTAATCAGTGAAATCAAAAAAACAAAATCGGTGAAATCATCCTTAAATCGGTGAAATCCAAAAATAAATGAAGAAACTTGAAGATTTGCAGGCAATAATTGGCGAAGCGGTTAGTAAGCTTAGCTATCCTTTATACCCTGCGGCGTTATACGGGCCTATTAGCTATATCCTTTCGCTTGGCGGCAAGCGGATGCGCCCTGCGTTGCTTTTAATGGCCTGCGACCTGTTTGGCGGCGATATTGATGCGGCTATCTCCCCTGCCCTTGCTATTGAGGTGTTTCATAATTTCACCCTGATGCATGATGACATTATGGATAATGCCCCTCTTCGTCGCGGACATACAACCGTACACGAACGCTGGAATAAGAATGCAGCCATACTATCGGGCGATGTGATGTTGATTGAGGGTTATAAACTGATGATGCAGGTTGAAGATCGCTTATTGCGGCCAATACTTGATATATTTAATAATACCGCTGTTGGCGTATGCGAAGGCCAGCAGCTGGATATGGAGTTTGAAAACCTGAGCAACGTAAATATTGACGAATATCTGGAGATGATCCGCCTTAAAACAGCTGTTGTATTAGGCGGTGCATTAAAAATAGGCGCTTTGATTGGTGGTGCCGATATAAAAGATGCCGATTTGTTAAGCAGTTTTGGCGAACATTTAGGCTTGGCTTTTCAATTACAGGATGATATACTGGATGTTTATGGCGACCCTGAAAAGTTCGGCAAACAGGTTGGCGG
>JABDFZ010000212.1 GCA_013286325.1 Bacteroidota bacterium
TTTTTATAGGTGTGCTGTTTTCATTTGGTTCATCGTCTGCTATATCAAATATGGTGGCGGGGATAGTGCTTACTTATATGCGGCCCTTTAAAATTGGAGATAGGGTAAAAGTTGGTGAAATTACCGGGGATGTGATAGAAAAAAACCTGCTCATTACCCGCATCCGGACTATAAAAAATGAGGATATTACAGTACCCAACGCTACTATACTGGGAGGCGCATCAATTAATTATACTTCATCATCAAAAGACCTGGGCCTGATATTAAATACCAGCATAACCATTGGCTATGATGCCCCGTGGCATATTATACACGAATTAATGATAAATGCCGCTTTAGCTACCGATGGAATACTGACTGAACCCAAGCCTTTTGTTTTACAAACCGCGCTGAACGATTTCAATGTTACCTATCAGATAAATGCTTATACCGCACAATCGCACAAAATGGCAGTGATGTACTCAAATCTTCATAAAAACTTACAGGATAAATTTAATGAGGCTGGGGTGGAGATCATGTCACCGCATTATACTGCATTGCGTGATGGAAATTCTATACAGATACCCGACGATTACAAACCAAAGGGCTATCAAAAGCCCGGGTTTAAGGTGGAGAAGGAAGGGAAAGAAGAAAGGTGAAAGCTTAAAGGTAAAAGGCGAAAGGTGCTTTGAAATAACCTTTTACCATTCAGTTTTAGCCTTTAACCTAAAAATTTACCCGTTTATCCAGCTAAATTTATATTCGAGCATCGGGTTTTTCATCCGGTCGGCAACGCGGAGTAAGCGGGCAGGCAGATTCATGATATAATCACGGGCCTTTTCTCCGGTTTCGCTTAAATCGGCAACGCTTTCAATATGCCAGTCTTCAATCAGCTCTTTTAGTATATCAACGTAATCGATAGCGGTATAAATGCCGAGGCGTTGTGCTGCATCGGTAAAGTGACCGAATGTTTGTCCGATTTTTAAACCAACCTCGCGTAAAAAATGGGCTGGCATAACTATCTTTTTGCGCATCATATCCTCAAAGGCAATCATAGCTTCGTTAGGGTCTACTTCAAATATCTTTTCAATAAAGTATTTATAAGCTTTTGCATGGCGGGCTTCGTCGCTTGCTATTACACCACACATTTTCGATAGCAAAGTATCTCCATCTTTTTTGGCCTGAGACGCAACTCGACGGTGCGATACGTTAGTTGCAAGCTCCTGGAAAGAAGTATAAATAAAGTTTCGGTATGGGTCGTGCCCGGTGCCTATATCAAACCCATCCGAAATAAGATATTGGGTTGATACCTCCATCATGCGCATATTAACACGGCCCGACAGGTATAAGTATTTGTTCAGCAAATCGCCATGACGGTTTTCTTCGCCGGTCCAATGTCTTGTCCATTGCATCCATCCGCCATCTTCATTGCGCGATACACCTTCAACCATTGTTAACCACGATTCGTAAGTTGGCAAGGCTTCTTCGGTAATGGTATCGCCAACAAGTACCGCGATTAAATCGTACGATAAGCCCTGGGCGCTTTCCTGCAGCTCTTTGATTTCGCTAAAAAACGTATCACGGGAGGAATCCGGCAAAAAATCAGATGGCTGCCAGATAGTATCGACGGGCTTCAAATATTCATCCTTTTTTTCAAGCATGAATTTTTCGATGTGCTTCATCACCTCGCGTCGTTTTTCTTCAAAAAATCTCATAACAACTTATTAGGGTGCAAAGTTAGCGATTTATAACCATAATAAATTTATCATTTTTGAGTGACATAGCCAATAGCATCTTTCATGCAGTCGGGCAGGGTGTTAAATGAAGGCTCACCATTAAAAATGGAGAAATTGCCGTTATAATCCCATATCATACCAGGTATTTTCAAGGCCTTTAATGCCTGGCGCACAGCTTTTATATATCTGCAGCGGCTGTCCAAATCGGCATATTTATTATAAACGCCGTACTCGCCGCATAAAATAGGCACATCATATTTGTTGCCCCAATTTTTAACTATCTGTAATTTATCCTTTACTGATTGTTCGTTGCCATCAAGGTGGTATTTGTTGTAATTCTTTTCTCCGTCGGTATTTTTAGCCTTTTCGTTAAGCGTTGGAAAGTTTTCCGCATTGTATGGAAAAGGCACCCCAATGGTCGATTCCTGGTCACCAATCCACTCTGCGCCCTGATGTGTAAACAAAAAAGGCTCATAAAAATGAAAGGTATATACAACATTTTCGTCTGCCAGCCGTACAAACCGGCTCAATTCATAGATGCTGTTATAATTAGAGGCACCTATAATTAAAGTCCGTTCTTTATCAACCTTCCTGATTGCAGTTAAAATGTTGTATGCTGCGTCTTTCCATGTTTGAGGATTCATGTGTGGAGGTTCGTTGTAAAGCTCAAAAAAAAGATCGTCATGGTTAACATGTCTATATCTTTTTGTAAGCTTAATCCACAAGTCTGTTATCTTTGGTGTTTCGGTGATATAGTTATTGTCATTAAAATTACCACTGTGATAATCGATTATGAGTTTAAACCCATATAAGTGGCATTGTTTAACAAAATTATCAATGTGGGCAAATAATTGCTCAACCGGAACGTTTTCGGATTCGAAATACGCAAAGGCAACAGGAAGCCGCAGACTTTTAAAGCCAAGTTTCTTTAAAAGTTCAAAATCGGCAGGTTTTAAAGGGGTTTTAGCTAAAACATCTTTA
>JABDFZ010000213.1 GCA_013286325.1 Bacteroidota bacterium
ATTATTATCGCAGGTGCAGCAACAGGCCGAAGAACTGGAAGCACAGCAGGAAGAAATGCGGGTTACCAATGAGGAACTGCTGAGTAAAACCGAAATGCTGCAAGCATCGGAAGAGGAACTGCGGGTGCAACAGGAAGAATTGCGTACAACCAATGCCGAGCTGGAAGAAAAGGCAAGCCTGCTTGAAGAAAAGAACCAGGCCATTGAAGAGGCACGCAAGGCTATAAATGTTAAGGTACTGGAACTGGAAACTACGGGTAAATACAAATCGGAGTTTTTGGCCAATATGAGCCATGAGCTACGCACACCATTAAACAGCATATTGGTGCTGGCCAGGATACTGAAGGATAATAAACCGCACAACCTTTCGGAAGACCAGGTGAAATATGCCAGCGTAATATTTAATGCCGGTAATGACCTGCTAACCCTGATTAATGATATTCTCGATCTGTCGAAGATTGAATCAGGTAAACTGGAGATGCAGAATGATACAGTGAAGGTTGCCGATATTTTGCACGACATGGAAATGTTGTTTGCCGAGGTGGCTCGCAACAAAAAAATAAATTATACAGTAACCACCAGCAAGGATTTGCCCAAGAACATCTTTACAGATAAGATGAGGGTTGAACAGGTATTAAAAAACCTGCTTTCGAACGCATTTAAGTTTACATCAGAAAATGGTTCAATTGCTATAAATGTTATTGAAGGGGATGAACCTAAAACCATTAGTTTTTGTATAAAAGATACCGGAATAGGCATAGCCCTGGATAAGCAAAAAATAATATTTGAAGCATTTCAGCAAGCTGATGGTTCTACCAGCCGGAGATACGGGGGTACTGGCTTAGGCTTATCAATAAGCAGGGAACTGGTTACCCTACTTGGCGGTAAAATAACCGTAATAAGTGAACCTGGCAAAGGAAGTGAGTTTATACTGACTATTCCGCTAAAAGCCAAAGCAGTTTTGCAGGAAGAGGCAATATTGCCAACTGTTGAAACCTTTGCGCCCGAAATGCAATTTTTAAAACCTGCAAAACAGGCGGTAAAAAAGGATGACAGAGAGCCGCTTGTTGTAATTGTTGAGGACGATAAAAACTTTGCCGATATTCTTCACGATTATTCCCGCGATCATGGCTATAAATCTATTATGGTACACGAAGGTACCCAGGCGGTTGAGATAATTAAGGAAAACCAGCCTGATGCCGTAATACTGGACATTATGCTGCCTGGTAAAGATGGCTGGCAGATATTGAAGGAGCTAAAACAGGAAACGAGCACGATGCACATCCCTGTTCACCTGATGTCGGCCGGGGATGCTGCTGCCAATCGTGTCCGCCGTGAAGGCGCTATAAATTTCCTTAAAAAGCCAATAGATACAAGTACGCTTGATAAATTATTCACAGATATTATGCTGCAAAGCGAAACCAAGTTTACGCAGATATTATTAGTAGAAGATAACAGGACCCAAAGCGAGGCATTAAATGAACTGATGCAAAGCCGCGGTATTACGGTTGACCAGGCTTTTGATGGCGAATCGGCATTCAGGATGCTTCACGAAACCGAATACCAGTGTGTAATACTCGACCTTAACCTGCCGGATATTTCGGGACTTGACTTTTTAGACAAGATAAAGGCAATTGACAGGTTTAAGGCACTTCCGGTAATTATTAATACCGCCATGGAACTCGACAGAACATCGGTTAGCAGGCTGATGCAATATGCAAATGCAATGGTGGTTAAAACTACCAAATCTGCCGACAGGCTTATTGATGAAGTGAACCTTTTCCTGAATAAAGTACGTGAATCAGCAGACCATCCGGTTGAACCATCGCCCATTGCCAAAACTAAAGTTATAACACAAGGCAAGGATGTTATAAAGGGTAAAAAAGTATTGATAGTTGACGACGATATGCGAAACATATTTGCGTTAAGCAGTGCATTGCAAGGTTATGATATGGTTGTTGAAGTAGCCCATGATGGACAGGAAGCTATTGATAAACTTGAAGCAACCAGTAACATAGATATTGTTTTAATGGATATTATGATGCCTGTAATGGATGGCTATGAGGCGACGAGATATATAAGGAAACAAAACAAATGGGCTAAATTGCCCGTAATAGCCTTAACAGCAAAAGCAATGATGGATGACCGCGAAAAGTGTATTGCAGCAGGCGCTAATGATTATATAACCAAGCCGGTTGATATGGACAGGTTAATTTCATTAATGCAGCTTTGGCTTGGGAGTTAGATATGAATATTACTGCACAAGGTTTAACGGCTGAACAAGTTACCGAGCTTATTGACCTGGTAAAAAAGGTTCACGGCTTTGATTTTTCAGGCTATTCGAAAGCATCCTTAAAAAGGAGGCTTATGCGGATAATGATGATGAAAAAGCTGGAGTTTTATGACCTTAAGCATGTGCTGTTAAATGATCCTGAATTTTTCCAGGATTTTTTGGAGGAGATAACGGTAAATGTTACCGAGATGTTCCGCGATCCCTCTTTCTATAAAGCGCTGAACAACCAGGTTTTGCCATACCTGTCCACCTATCAGCATATAAAAATATGGTCGGCGGGTTG
The DNA here is from genome assembly GCA_013286325.1 of Bacteroidota bacterium. Classification (GTDB taxonomy): domain Bacteria; phylum Bacteroidota; class Bacteroidia; order Sphingobacteriales; family Sphingobacteriaceae; genus Mucilaginibacter. The sequence goes on from JABDFZ010000213.1 coordinate 2,577, forward strand.
TTCTTCGGGCGAGGAGGTGTATTCACTTGCTATTTTATTGAACGAGGCGAGGCTGAAGGACAAATCGTTCATTTACGGCACTGATGTTAATACAGTGGTTT
>JABDFZ010000214.1 GCA_013286325.1 Bacteroidota bacterium
AGATCAGAGGTTAGTTAAAGCTGCTCACGAATTTGAAAACTTACGAAGTTTTTGAAACTTCGTAAGTTTGACTTTCTACAACATTTCATGCTGAACTTGTTTCAGCAACCCACATGCTAAGTGTACGTTAGCAAAGTGGTCAGTACATAGTAAACCTGGTACATGCTTAACTTTATAATGAGATGCCGGAACAAGTTCGGCATGACGACTAGTGTCATGTCACTCATGAATTGACGTTTAGCCAGTAGTATTTATACAAAAAGTGTAAACCATGTTTTTCAAAAAAAATCAATTCAATAAATTGATTAACAGATACTTATATGTATGTAAACCATAAATTATGTAAACCATGTGTAAACCCACTTTTTGTTAATTGAGTCAATCTCAACCCAAGACCATACGTTAATTTGTGGTTGACATAACACTAGATTTCAACTAATCTCTGGCCTCTAATCTCTGATCACTATGCCCTCGTATCATTCCCGTTATAAATGCTCAAATAGCTTTCATAACGCGATAGCTCTATTTCGCCTTCTTCCAGGGCAGCTAAAATCGCGCAACCCGGTTCGTTAATATGGCGACAGTTGTTAAAACGGCATTCGTTCATTCTGGAGCGCATTTCAGGGAAGAAATGGCTTAGCTCCTGTTTTTCTATATCGATAACCCCAAGTTCGCGGATGCCGGGGGTATCTATAATAAACCCGCCTTGCGGCAGCTCAAACATTTCGGCAAAAGTGGTGGTGTGCATACCTTTGTCGCTCCAGTCCGATACCTGGTGGGTTCGTAGGTCAAGGTCAGGTAACAAAGCATTTATCAGGCTCGATTTACCTACACCCGAGTGACCGGAAAACAAGGTCACCTTATCTTTTAATATATCCTGAACCTGGTTAATATTCGTTCCTTCCAATGCCGAAACTTCGTAACAGGGATAGCCAATCTTTTCATAAACAGCTTTATATTCAGCTAAAATCTCAAGGCCTTCATCGCTAAAAAGATCGAGCTTATTAAACACAAGTTTTGCAGGGATATCGTATGCCTCGGCAGTTACCAAAAATCTGTCTATAAATCCTAAGGAAGTCCGTGGTGAAGCTAATGTAACTACCAGCATAGCCTGGTCGAGGTTAGCAGCAATGACCTGCCCTTGTTTCGATAGGTTGATAGATTTGCGGATGATATAATTTTTTCGCTGTTGTAAATTGGTGATCACCCCCGTTTCCTGGTCGGGTTCCATTTCAAAATCAACCACATCTCCTACTGCCAGCGGATTAGTTGTAGTAATTCCTTTAATGCGGAATTTTCCCTTTATCCGGCAATCTATCCGTTGCCCGTCGGGCATTTGCACCTGGTACCAGCTTCCGGTCGACTTTGTAATTAATCCCTGCATATTAACAAGCTCCAAAAGTAATTAAATTACATGAGCTTATTAATTGGCCATCGCTTTATTTAATGATGCTATGCAATCGCGAATAGCAGTATTCATAGTACTCAGGTATTCCCTGATCTGGTTCCTGGTTACATTCATCGATGTCCAAAACCCCAGGTGCTTCTTTTTAAAAACACTTATCAAATATTCAGGGCTGTTCTGATAGCCCAGGGCATTAAGAGCGCCGCTTTTAGGCCTGAAATATATGCTGTCTATCTGGTAATTATACCTGTTATCAGTACAACCAACTTTCAAGGTTATAATACTGTAAAAGGTAATATTTACCATTCCGGGCCTCATCTTGTATTTAAGCAGCCCCCGGTTTAATATAATGCTGGTAGTATCAGTGTATAAAGGTAATGGGATTCCCTGTGTCTCGATTAATTGACTGTCTTTGAAATAACTAAAGACCCACTTCTTTGCAATACTGTCCAATTCAGTTCTATTCCTGCCTTTTACATCTGCATACCCGGAATACATTAGTTTTCCGTTCACTACAGGTAGGTTATATATTAGGCTGTCGATAGGTTTTTGCGCAAATCCTGCCTTTGCCAAAAGTAAAAACAATAATATAATTACCAGTCTGTTCATATAATGGTAATTATATGAAAAAAATCGATAGGTTTTTTTCAGTTTTCGCAAAATGTAAATTAGCTATTGTTTATTAAAAAAATATCTACTTACTTTACCGACATAATATATATGATATTTAACAACACCACATCAACAACAATTACTACCACCGGGATAAAATCCGGAGGAAGATAATCGTATGGTGTAAAAACATAAAAACCAAATGAGCGCCTTCCTCCGAAAAAGAGGAAGGCGTTTTGTTTTAATAGCAGATAATGAAGATTTTAAAATTTGGCGGTACTTCCGTAGGATCAGTTCAAAGCATCCAAACCTTATTAAACATTTTAAAGCACGAGGTTAGCAGTAAAGAAAAACCAGTTGTGGTACTCTCCGCCATGAGTGGGGTAACTAACCTGCTGGTGTCAATGGCCGAAGGCGCAGCAAATGGCGTTGATTTTACAGCCTCGTTAGCCGAATTGGAAAAACGCCATTTTGATGTGGTAAAAAGCCTGCTGACTGTTCAAAATCAAAACCCTGCATTTACCCGTCTTAAAATTTTCTTTAACCAGTTGGAAGATCTTTTACA
>JABDFZ010000215.1 GCA_013286325.1 Bacteroidota bacterium
CGATCATAATGCTAACTTGAAAGCAGCACAAGCGGCTAAAGGATATTAAAAGCATTAAACAGGTAAGCAGGCATTATCATAAATTCGCCTGCTTACCTTTATATTTAAACTGATATTTTATGCTTATTAGAAAAAAATTAGGTCACCGATGCTAAGAAAATATTTCGGGGATGAGATCCTGAGATTTAGTTGATTAATGGCATCCCGGCATTGCCGGGATGCTAAATTAGTTTTCAGCTTTATCAATAAATTATGATATGAAGAACATTTTTACAGTTATTGTTTATCTCATCTGTTGCTGTTATGCAAATGCCCAACCACCGGGCCGCAGAACCATTAACTTCAACTACAATTGGGAAATGTTCAGAATAGATTCTTCTTATAACCTGAAGAATACAGCAGTTGTTAGAAACAGCACTTCGTTCTCTTCCCAGTTTAACCAGGAAAACATTAAAAAGAAAAATGTATCCCCCGATAGTATAAGGAGTAATGAAATAAGGGATGCAGTGCAGGGTTTTGAAAAAGAATACCCACAAATTAAAGCATTAAAATGGCAAAAGATCTCCTTACCCCACCCTGCAAGATATGAGGAGGAACTAAACCCCGGTGTTAACCAGTTTACCGGGATCTGTTATTACAGAAAGCAATTTGCTGTTCCTGCAAATTATAAGGAAAAGCGCCTGAATCTTCGTTTTGAAGGGGCTATGCAAACAGCCACAATATGGATTAACGGAAAATATGTAACCCAGCACCAGGGCGGATATTTACCATTTATTGTACCACTTGATGGATATGTAAACAATAGTACTAAAAATGAAATTGTTGTTCGACTAGATAACAGGGACAATAAAAATGTCCCACCGGGTAAGCCCTTGGCTACCCTTGGCTTTCTTTACTGGAGTGGGATTTACCGAGATGTGTGGTTGATTGAAACCAATCCTGTTCATATAACCGACCCTACTGAAGCAAATACTATTGCAGGTGGCGGCGTTTTTGCCAGATCTGAAAATATATCTTCAAAAAGCGCAGATGTGATCATTAAAACCCAGGTTAAAAGCTCTTCTCTTAATAAAATATCTGCCTTAGTTGTAAAACAAACTCTTTTCAATTCAAGAACTAGGGCTCAATTAAATTCAAACACCTCTGAATTTGAAATGACCGGCAATAGTGTTAGGGATTTAGAGCAGAAAATTACCATACCAAACCCTGACCTTTGGTCTCCCGATCAGCCAAACCGGTATTTACTCAAAACGGAAATATGGAGCAATGGTAATTTGGTTGATAATTTTTCACAGAAAATTGGTATCCGAAAACTATCCTACAGTAGGTCTGACGGATTTAAGCTGAATGATAAACCGCTGCGGATAGTTGGTACCAACAGGCATCAGGATTGCCCGTTTATAGGTAATGCATTATCTGATGCGGCACAATACCGCGATCTGAAAAGAATCAAGGAGGCCGGAATTAATTTTGTCAGGCTGTCGCATTATCCACAGGATCCTTCTGTGTATAATATTTGCGATTCTTTAGGTATCATGCTGGGCGATCCGATCCCCGGATGGCAATTTTTCAACCAAAATGACATCTTTAAGGATAGGGTTTTTTCGGATATCAGGCAGATGATAAGGCGGGACAGAAATCATCCCTCTGTTATCATGTGGGAGGTAAGTTTAAATGAAAGTTATCCGTCTGATAGCTTTAGAATCAAGTCTTCAGAAATTGCACATGAGGAATATCCGGGGGATAACTTTTTTACCTGTGGGGATACCTATGCTGCAAAACATACCCAATGGGATGTGCCCTTTAATAATTGGATCGACCCATTCGGAAGGCCACAGGACGTGCAGCCCGAAAGCCCCGGTTTTGTAAGAGAGTATGGCGATTATGAATTTGGCGGGTCATCATCAACCACCAGGGTAAACAGGAGCAACGGCGAAAAGGCGTTATTGCAAAATGCCTGGAATTTTCAGTGGGAGCATAATCTTTTAAGAGGGCCTGCTTATTATCCGTGGACAATTGGAGACGCTACCTGGGCGTTTTTTGATGGATTTGAGTCATTCAGTAAAACCACTTCCGATTGGGGAATGATGGATGTGTATCGTTTACCCAAATTCAGCTATTATTTTTTTAAAAGTCAGTTAAATCCCGGCGGGGCTAACAAACCAATGGTTTACATTGCCAATTGGTGGACGCCTGTTAATAAACCTGAAAATGTAATTGTTTATGCTAATTGCGATGAGGTAGCATTATACATAAATGGGAAATTCATAAAAAAACAACGGCCGGATTCAGGACCCGATACAGAATATGGCGACTTTGAAAAAGGTGGAAATGCTTTTGACGACGGAAATTGCACCAATCTAACCCATCCCCCATTTACTTTTAAAAACATAAATTGGGAGAGCGGAAACGTAAAGGCCATCGGTTTTATTAAGGGTAAAAAAGTAACTGAACAAACCGTTAAAACTCCTTTGGTGAAAACCCAAATCAAATTAGTTGCAGACACCCAAAGTCAATCGTTACTGGCTGACGGAGCAGACGCAATTTTTGTGCACGCGGAGGTAACTGATAAAAATGGCAC
>JABDFZ010000216.1 GCA_013286325.1 Bacteroidota bacterium
GTCTGCATCCGAAGGTATCTTTAGCTTTACTACCTACAAAGGCGATCTTGGAGGAGTTGAACTCGATCCAAAAGCAGTGGTGCTTGATTATGAAGGGATGCAGCTTCACCGGGAGTTTTATTCGCCGGTTTATGATAGCGAGGTACAGGCAGCCAGCAGGATACCCGATTTAAGAAACCTGTTGTACTGGTCGCCTTCGGTAAACAACCAGGGCAAGGTATCGTTTTATACATCCGATCAGCCCGGAAAGTATGTTTGTGTTGTGCAGGGAATTACAGCAAACGGGGAGGCCGGCAGTCAGTATTTTACGTTTGAAGTGAGATAGTAAATTATTACTAATTATTATTGCGGAATAATAAATTTACAGATCAATTTTATCAAATGAATTACAAGTTTTCTGCCCTTGCTTTAATAGCATTAACCGGCTTCTATTTTAATGCCAAAGCCCAAAAGGTTACGCTTGATTATTATTTTAACCATGAGGTACATAAAACTGCTTCGGGTAAAATAGAGCGGTACCATTACTTATGGGATGAAAAAGTAAACTCAGGCTTTTCTATTTTTGGCGAGGCTTTCAAAAGGGCAGGGGCAACGCTCGATACATTGGGTAGTGCACCAACACTTTCGAATTTAAAAAGCACAGCTATATATATTATAGTTGACCCTGACACAAAGAAAGAAAGCCCGAATCCAAATTTTATTCAATTAAAAGATGTTAACGAGATAGCAGCATGGGTAAAAGACGGTGGCATATTAGTAATGCTGGCTAATGACAGCGCAAATGTTGAATTGCCGCATTTTAATACCCTGGCAGCAAAATTCGGAATGCATTTTAATGACGATCTGCAAAACCATGTAACAAACGATGATCATTTTGCAGATGGGGCGATCAGCACAACCGGGAATCCCATTTTTAAAACCGCAAATAAAATATTTATAAAGGATGCATGTTCAATCGGCTTAAGCGGCCCGGCTAAGGCGGCATTAAAAAACAGCAACGGAGCAGTTATTATGGCCACAGCCAAATATGGCAAAGGAATCGTATTTGCAGTAGGCGATCCATGGTTATATAACGAGTACACTAATGGACGTTTACCAGCCGGATATGAAAATGATAAAGCAGCTAATGACGTGGCAAGCTGGCTAATAGCAGAAGCAAAAAAAGACAAGAAATAGATAATTTCTTGTCTTTTTAATATAATATCCCCCTTGTCAGGCGGAAAAGATCCTTTACTGCGTTCAGGATGACAAAAGAAAACCTTTATTTATGCCTGATCATCGAAGCGGCGGCATCATCCAGGAACCACTGGATATCACCAACAATTGGCTCTATGAGTTGCGCAGGATATTCTTCAATATCCTCGTCATCCTCTAACACATGATGCACGGCTATTGCCTTTCCTTCACCGTAGACTAAAAAGGCAATATTTTGGGCCTCGTTAATTAACGGAGCATTAAGGGTGATACGAAATACCTGTTGATCCTGTAAAAATACTTCACTCACACCAGGTACCCTGTCGTGTAAAACAGGTGTATGAGGGAATAAAGAAGCAGTGTGCGAATTATCGCCAAGGCCAAGTAATATCAAATCGAAGCTAAGTTCGGTTTCATCAAAAAAACTTTCTATTTCATCTTGGTACTTTTTAGCCGCATCTTTTGGTTCAAGGCTGGTATCAACTGCAAAAATTTGATGAGGATCAATATATAAAGGAACAAACAACGCCTTTTTCGCCATCAGGTAATTGCTATCCGGATGATCCTGGGGAACGTTACGTTCGTCGCCAAAAAAGAAATATACTTTCTCCCAGTCCAGCTTATCATGGAACGATGAAGCCAGCAGCTCATACAGCTTTTTAGGTGAGCTTCCGCCCGACAAGGCAACCGAGAACTTACCATTTTTGGTAATGGCCTCGTTACCTATTATCACAAAATATTCTGCAAGTGCGGTAAGCACATCATCTGCAGTATTAAAAACGTTTAGCATTGTTGTTTGTGTTTGTGATCAGAGGCTGGAGATCAGATATCAGTTCAAAAACCATTAATTGCAGATTGATGCTTTATGGCTTAACTAATCTCTGATCTCTAACCTCTGGTCTCTCTAAAATTACTACTTCTTCCCATTTACCGGCAATGTGAACCAGTTAAATCCATCGCGTGCTATCAAAGCCTCGGCAGATTCAGGTCCCCATGAGTCAGCAGAATAATTAGGAAAATTCAGACTCTTTTTATTTTGCCATGTGCTTAAAATTGGCATAACCAATTCCCATGCAGCTTCTACCTGATCGCCGCGCATAAACAGGGTCTGGTCACCCAGCATGGTGTCCAGTATCAGCGTTTCATAAGCTTCAGGTGCTTGTTGTGTATAGGTGCCTTTATAGTCAAACACCATGTCAACAGCGTTCAAAACCATATCAATTCCAGGGCGCTTAGCCTGCACCTGTAAACGGATGCTCATTTCGGGTTGAATGCTGATGATCAGCCTGTTTTGCTGCCAGCTTTCAGCAGCTTCGGTAGGGAATATCAAATGCGGAACATCCTTAAACTGTATAGTTATAACCGATGATGACTGGTGCATTCTT
>JABDFZ010000217.1:0-206 GCA_013286325.1 Bacteroidota bacterium
TAGTCATACTGTTTTTGCTCCCTGTAATTTTTTCAATCGTGCACGGCCGATAAAAAGATCTACAATAGTAGCTGTGATATGGACATCACCTTTAAGAAAATAGGCTTTACGCAATTGTTGGATAGTATTGAAAACTACGATCAGCAATATGTTGAAGTTTCAGGGACCTACAAGGAAGCAAAAGAACAATCTGCACTGTATAACGA
>JABDFZ010000217.1:216-1029 GCA_013286325.1 Bacteroidota bacterium
CTGTTTACAGATCATTCTGGTAAACATGCCTTATGGATAAATTTTAGTCAGGATTGCCCTTTATATCTAAAAGGAACGCATACAGGCCTTTTCGAAGCCAATAACGGGGCATTTACACCTATGAATAACAGGAAGATCATTATCCGTGGAAGGGTGGATCTGCACAATACCGGGCATTTAGGGCTTTACAAAGGAGCTATAGACAGGGTTAGCTTTATAGAGTTGTAGACGATAAGGTTTAAATGCTTAATTGTAAGCCATCATAAGCAAGCTCAATACCTTTCGGCAGCTCAATTTCCATATCTTGATGCTTGCCAAGGCGGTGGCTTATGTGCGTTAAATATGTTTTTTCGGCGCCTATTTCTTCAGCAAAAGCAATAGCTTCATCCAATGTAAAGTGCGAAATATGGCTTTGTTTCTGCAAGGCATTGATCACTAATATACTGCTTCCTTTAATTTTCTCTTTCTCTGCTTCCGATACTGTTTTTGCATCGGTTATGTAAGTAAAATCATTTATCCTGAAACCCAATACAGGTAACTTATAGTGCAAAACCTGTATAGGTGTAAAGTTTATATGGCCAACATTAAATGGTTCCAGATCAATACTATGCAGGTTTAGCTGAGGGATACCCGGATATTTGAACTCTTCAAAAATATAATAGAACTCGCGTTTAAGGGCTGCCTGTACCCGCAGATCTGCATAAACATCAATAGCTCCTTTTTGTCTGTAATTAAACGCCCTGATATCGTCGAGCCCGGCAATGTGGTCTTTATGTTCGTGGGTAAATAAAATAGCGTCGAGCCGTTGCACAT
>JABDFZ010000217.1:1039-2576 GCA_013286325.1 Bacteroidota bacterium
ATCTGCCCGCAGCATCTGGTACCTGAAATCGGGACCTGAATCAATAACAATAACTTTACCCTTGTCTTCCAATAAAATTGAAGTGCGCAAACGGGTATCCCGAACATCTGCCGATGTGCAGACTTCACAGTTGCAGGCAATAACAGGCACTCCCTGCGATGTTCCGGTACCTAAAAAAGTTATGGTCACAGTTCCAGTTTTGTTTGTTTAAGCTGTTGTAAAAAGGCAATTTGTTTATCGTCAAGCAGGTTATAATCCATATCCAGGTCCCGCGCAAGCTCGCTAATGGCTAATATCTTGCTTTCCAGACCCGAAAATTTGTTTACTACCACTACTTTGCTGTTTTGCAGTAAGCATGCACCTGTTTTAAAATTGCCCTTTTCATACCGCACCCTATAGCCAGTAGTTTTAAGCAGCAGTTCCAGCTTTTCAAGCGTATGATTGGTTATTGTCAGCATCGGATTTCAAAAATAAGAAGAATAGTCGGAAAAGTCCGAGGCTCAATAAAGTCCGAAAGTAAAATTAGTGGTAGCAACCTATAGTCTATAAAAAAATCCTTACTGTTATACACTTTTCCAACTTTCAAGCTATATTGTACTTAATTTCCCAATCACTATAGCATTTTTATTAACTATGGACAAAAGCCCAAATCGATTTCTCTCGCTGGATGTATTTCGCGGAATGACTATTTGTTTTATGATCATTGTAAATACACCAGGCAGCGGTGCAGCGCCATTTGCCCCGCTCGAACATGCTGCCTGGTTTGGCTTTACACCAACAGACCTGGTTTTTCCATCGTTTTTATTTGCAGTAGGGAATGCCATGAGCTTTTCAATGAAAAAGTTTGCGAGTTTAAGTAACTCAACCGTGGTTTGGAAGATCATTAAAAGAACTGCATTGATATTTTTATTTGGATATTTAATGTCGTGGTTCCCGTTTTTTCTTCATGATGCCGGCGGATGGCACTTTACACTATCGCCAATAAGCCATACCCGTATCTTAGGTGTTTTACAGCGGATAGCCCTTTGTTATATGTTTGCTTCGCTGATAATACATTTTATAAAATCAATAAAAGCCATAATTATTATAAGCCTATTACTTTTGTTTGGTTATTGGTTCCTGCTGCTGATTTTTGGCGATCATGCCAACCCATACGGAATGCTTACCAATGCAGGTACCTATCTGGATAAATGGGCTATGGGCGACGATCATTTGTATCACGGCGAAGGGGTGGCATTTGATCCTGAAGGTATTTTGAGCACTTTGCCTGCTATTGTAAACGTTATCTGCGGCTATTTTGCAGGCAGGTACATACAGGAAAAGGGGAAAAGGTTTGAAACCATTGCCGTACTATTGCTGTGGGGTGCACTATTCATTTTTGCAGCACTTTGCTGGAATATGGCTTTCCCAATCTCCAAAAAATTATGGACAAGCTCATTTGTATTATTAACTGTAGGTATCGATCTTGTACTTATTTCGGCGCTGGTATACATCATCGAAATAAGATCATGGAACAAAGGCAACTGGACTGCGTTCT
>JABDFZ010000218.1:0-594 GCA_013286325.1 Bacteroidota bacterium
ACGGGCACCTGCTCCACAATGTAGATAACATTGCAGCATTGCAGGAAATAAACATTAAACACTTTCATCATCTCAAATTTAACCCTAACGATCTATCAGGAAGCCTGCAATTATACCGTAACAACCTCGGCCTGGAATTTATTACCGGCTACGTGGTTGAATACGCCTTATCTGTCGATAATATATTTGTAATGGTGCTTATTTTTACGGCCTTTGCAGTTAATCAAAAGCATTATCATAAGGTTCTTTTCTGGGGAATCATTGGCGCAGTAATAATGCGGTTCAGCTTTATTTTCCTGGGTTCTACACTTATTACACATTTCCACTGGATCCTTTACCTGTTTGGCGCATTCCTGGTTTATACAGGTGTTACCATGTTCATCAACCGCAACCAGGATGATGAGATAGACCCTGAGAACCATAAAATCGTAAAATTTGCATCCAAATATTTTGCGGTGCATCCGCAATTTGAGGGGGATAAATTCTTTGTAAAAATAAACCGGAAAAAGATGATAACCCCGCTTTTTTGGTGCTGCTTATTATTGAGGTTACCGATCTTGTTTTTGCAGTTGACTCCATTCCGGCTATATTTTC
>JABDFZ010000218.1:604-2431 GCA_013286325.1 Bacteroidota bacterium
ACATTCGCAGCAGGAGGCTATTAATGAAGCCGTTTTCTGCCTTATTACTTCATAATAAACCTTCTCGTCAATATCCATCCTGCTGGTAAATATTATTGATAAATTCCATTACCTTAAAGTAGGCCTGGCAGTATTATTGGCATTTATTGGTGTAAAAATGCTTGCCGCTAACTATGTCGATCAAATAGGGCTTACCACCACCAACTCGCTGTTGATTATCCTGGCTATTCTGGTTATTAGCGTTGTAGCATCCCTCATTTTTCCCCAAAAAGAAGAAGCTAAAGGCTAAATGTCAGATTTGACATAAATCCTACTAATGGAGTCTCTGAAGTTTCCAAAACTTCGTAAGTTTGAAATATTGCAGACAAAAATATAGCTTAAAAACATGACTACCAACGAAAAACCAACCATACCCACACTTTATGAGTGGGCCGGGGGGATGCAGGCATTTGAAAAACTGTTCGATCAGTTTTATGATAAGGTTTTGGCTGATGACGTGCTTGAGCCTGTTTTTAAACATATGTCGCCGCAACACAGGTTGCATGTAGCTCATTTTGTTGCCGAGGTATTGGGCGGCCCTAAAGTGTATAGTCAGTCAGAGGGCGATCATTTCAATATGATAAAAAAACACCTTCAAAAGCATTTAACCGAGAAACACCGTAAGCGCTGGATTGAGTTATTGATGGAAACAGCCGATGAGCTAACCCTGCCCGCCGATCCTGAATTCCGTTCAGCATTTATGGCTTATTTGGAATGGGGCACACGTATAGCTGTAATCAATTCGAATATGGATAATGTAACTGAAGACCCAAATGTACCTATGCCCGAATGGGGTTGGGGTGTACCCGGCGGTCCATATTTGGGATAGATGGTGACGCGGAAAATGGCCTTTAATCGCATTATCTTTCGGCCTTGCCGACTTAACGGACTAAAATAAACTTCTTACCTTAGTAGATGCATTTTTTTAATTTCGGCTTATTTAAACCTACCATTTTCGATATCCTCGATGTGGTATTGGTAGCTATACTGATATATCAATTATATAACCTCATCAGGGGGACAATAGCCGCCAACATTTTTATTGGGCTTGCAATTATTTTTGGTCTTTACTATGTAGTAAAGGCATTGCAAATGCGCTTGCTTACCGATATACTGGCACAGTTTGTTAACGTAGGCATTATAGCCATTATCATCGTTTTTCAGCAGGAGGTCCGGCGATTTTTGCTATTGGTGGGTAAAAATGCATCATTACAACGAAACAAGGCCTGGTGGCAGTATTTTTTTGGTAAAGCCGAAACCGAAAAAAACAATTACGCCCGTATTAAACCAATAATTGATGCCTGTAAGAGTATGAAACAAACCCGCACGGGCGCATTAATAGTTTTTGCAAAATATTACGATGAACAGTTTTATCAGAACAGTTGCGAAGTAATTGAAGCTAAAATATCAAAGCGGTTATTGGAAAGTATCTTTCAAAAAAACAGCCCGCTGCACGATGGGGCAGTTGTTATATCAGAGAACAAAATAAAATCGGCCAGTTGTATTTTGCCGCTTACCGAAAAAACCGATCTGCCTGCGCAATTTGGTTTACGCCACCGTGCAGGTATTGGCGTTACAGAAACCAACGATGCCACAGCTATAATTGTGTCTGAAGAAACCGGCGAAATCTCCTACGCTAAGCAAGGCCGGATTAAAATGAACATCAGTTTTGCCGAGTTGGAAAAACTGCTGAATAAGGATTTTTAATAATTAACGTTATTGAAGTATGCAAGTGTTTTCGTCCACAGCAGATTCAATGGAATCAATAAAAGTTCTGCTTAATGTAAG
>JABDFZ010000218.1:2441-2542 GCA_013286325.1 Bacteroidota bacterium
TAATGTAAGCGTGCGTTACCTGTTGTTTACCGGTTCGTTTTACCTGTTCTTTTATGTTTGGAGAAATAAAAAATACTGGTATTCAAAAATTCAACAACGAT